>JAGNRR010000111.1 GCA_017988595.1 Chitinophagaceae bacterium | reverse complement strand
ATATTAAAATAAAATAATTTTTAACCCAATGTGATAATTTGACCAAAAGTATTTTTTCAAAAAAAATCAATTGTATCTTTGCAAATCATTTTAAAAAAAAGAAAAAAAACGTTTTGATTTATTATAAAACCAACCAAGAAATTGAACTTTTAAGAGCTAGCGCACAATTAGTTATCAAAACTTTAGCGCAATTGGCTTTGGAAATAAAAGAAGGAATGACACCTTTTCAATTGGATGCCATTGCTGAAACTTTTATCAGAGATCATGGGGCAACTCCTGCTTTTAAAGGATTTCATGGTTTTCCAAATGCATGTTGCATCAGCATGAATGACGCTGTTGTTCATGGAATTCCTACAAATAAACCATTTGAAAATGGCGATGTCATTAGTGTTGATGTTGGTGTGGTTTTGCAAGAATATATAGGTGATAGTGCTTACACCTTTGCGCTTGGTGATTTAAAACCAGAAATTTCACAGCTTTTAAAAGTTACCAAAGAAAGCCTTCAATTGGGAATAGCGCAAGCAAAGGCTGGAAATAGAGTAGGCGATATTGGTTTTGCAATACAAGATTATACTGAAAAAAAACATCATTATGGAGTGGTTAGAGAATTGACAGGTCATGGTTTAGGAAAAGGTTTACACGAAGGACCCGAAGTGCCAAATTATGGAAAAAGAGGAAGCGGACAAAAACTTAAAGAAGGATTAGTAATTTGTATTGAACCTATGATAAATCTTGGTAAAAAAGAAGTACATACTGCCGAAGACGATTGGACAGTTTTAACTCAAGATGGATCAATTTCAGCACATTATGAACAAACAATTGCAATAAAAAAAGGTGAACCAGATGTGCTTGCAAATTTTGAGGAAATTGAAAAAAATATTTTCAAAAATAAGGTATTAAATAATAGTTTTTTGGCTTAATTAATAAGCAACTTTTACAAGCTGCAAGCCTTTGGCATCGGCACTAAAATCAGCAAAAACACAATCTTTTTTTTCGAAAATTTCTTTTAATTCTTGAATAGAAATTAATTCTCTACCTACTTTTAAACTAGTAGCCACCAAACCACGAACCATACCACGCAAAAATCGATTAGCTTCAATTTCATACATATAAACACTTGGAGATATTTGTGTCCAATTGCTTTTTAGAATGTTGCAATTAAAATTATTTACATCTGAATGTCGTTTGCAAAAAGATGAAAAATCGGTTTGAGACAAAATAAAATGAGCACTTTCTTGAAGCAAATCCAAATTTAATTTATACGGATAAAACATGGCTATATCATTTCGAAATGGATTTCGTTTTTGCTGTACCAAATATTGATAAGTTCTGCTTTTTGCATCAAAACGAGCATGGAAATTATCATCAACAACTTTTATATTTTCAAGATGAATATCACGATGAATTATAGCATTAAAATTATAAAGTTGTTCTGGAATTATTATTAAATCGGTGTCGAAATAAAAAAAATTTTGTTTTGCTTGAACACCGGCATCTGTTCGGCTAATAGGCAACAAATCTATTTTTTGTTTTAAAACAATTTCAAGCGATTTTTCAATTTCGGATTGAATGGTAGAAAGACCAATTTGTTTTTGAAGACCACAAAAATGAGTGCCTTTGTAGGCTATCTGCAAAAGATAACGAGGCATGAATTTATTTAGCTTGTAACAAATTTACTGAAAGACGATTTATCATTTCTTTTTTCATTAAAAAACGATCAAGTTTGTCAGATGGAATTCTTACCAATACAGCATCTTGACTTGTTTTTATTTTTTCATTAAAATCAGGATTCCAACGTTCAAGTTTGGCTAAATCTTCTTCAAGAATTTCGGCTATTGCACTTAAATGATAGTTTCCTTTAACTTTTAAAGCAGAGATTTGTAATTTTTCAGCTTCAGTAATTTGTAGTTTAACAGTGTTACTATTGTTTACTTCATTTTCGTTTGCAGCAATTTCTTTGTTCCCAAAATTTGATGAAAGTGCAGAAAAATTAGCTTTTGGTACTTTTGATGAAGCTGGATATCTTCCTAAATCTAAACAATTGCTTTTTGCATCCATTATAGTACTAACTGCAATAAAAGCCATTACATGATTTTGAGTTTCTTTTGGCAATCTACTTTTGATATCCCAAAAACTATTTCCATTAGACGAATTTAAAACTCTTGAAATGGCGCCTGGTCCCCAGTTGTAAGCTGCAATAACCAAAAGCCAATCATCAAACATGTTGTATAATGTTTTTAAGTATTTGCTTGCAGCAATGGTGCTTTTGTATAAATCATTGCGTTCATCTACAGTGGCATCAACTCTCAGACCACACATTCTACCAGTTTCTGGCATAAACTGCCATGGACCAGAAGCGCCAACAGGCGAGACGGCATTAAAATTTAAAGCAGATTCGATTATTGCTAAAGATTTTATTTCTTTTGGTAAATGATTTTTCTTAAGTACGTTATCTATAAAAGCCAAATGACTTTTGTGCGATTTGCCAATTCGATATAATCGATCGCCATGATTTTTGTTATAATTTGTAATATAATCAGTTATATTACTAGCATGATTTCCATAAATTGCAGGATCAACGTTTAAATTTTTGAAACTACTTGCACGTTCCATTTTAGTAACGGTGATATTTCTTTTTACAAATCTGCTACTATCTACGTCAAGTAATGGTCTTTCAAACTTGATTACTTTTACATTCTTCGGAATTTTAGAAGTGTCAGTTAGTTTTATTTCAATAACATTGGACCCTTTTTTGGTCGTTTTATCTTTATCTTTTTCTTCTTTTATTTTACCAAAAGATATAAAACTACTGCATAATATAAATGTTATGGTTATAAACCATTTTGAAATTGAGGAAATACAACATTTATATTGTAGGCACATAGGCTAAATTAAATTAATGGGTAAAAAAAAATTATTTATCGTCAGAGTCTTTCATTCCAGCTTCCAGCTCACTTTTTACGCTGTCTTTTGCGTCTTTAAATTCACGCATACCTTTTCCTAATCCACGCATAAATTCTGGAATTTTTTTACCACCAAATAATACTAAAACCCCTAAAACAATAACTAAAATTTCGGGCATTCCAGGCATTCCTATCAAAAATATTGTATCTAACATAAATTTATTTTTATACTTACTAAAAACAAATATAAGGTAATTAAAAATAAATAGAGAATTTATAGTTGTTAAATTTTTAAACAAAAAAAGCTATCAATTTATTTTGATAGCTTTTTTTGTATGGTATAAGATTTTATTAAAATCTTTTTTCTTTAATACGTGCAGATTTTCCTTGTCTATCTCTTAAATAGTAAAGTTTTGCTCTACGAACTTTACCAGCTTTGTTCATTTCTATGCTTTCAATATTTGGTGAATATAAAGGAAAAGTTCTTTCTACGCCAACACCGTCACTCATTTTACGAACTGTAAATGTTTGTGTAAAACCAGTGCCTTGTCTTTTGATACAATTTCCTTTAAATGCTTGTATACGTTCTTTAGCACCTTCAATGATTTTATAGTTAACGGTAACATTATCACCTGCTTTAAAAGCTGGAAATTCTTTTTTGGTATAGGTTTGTTCTTGAACAAATTTTACTGCTTCTTGCATTTTCTTTATTTTTCGGAGTGCGAAGATAGTTGTTTTTTTTTATTAATAAAAATAAACAATACTATTTTCTAATTTATTTTATATTTTTTTAGATTATGGGAAAATTCCTAATTCCATATATGAAGTACCAACTTTGTTAATAGCATTTACAAAAGCTGCTGTTCTCATATCAGCTATTCGTTTGTTTGCCATCCAAATATCACGAATTTCATGATATGAACCAATCATAGTATCTTCTAAACCTGAATAAACTAAATCTACTTCATCTGGTCCATGAACTAATAAATCTTTTTCTTTCTTTTTTAAAGATTTTCCTGTTAAGTCTTCAATTGTAGCTACTAAGTTGGTATTGGTATTTTCTTCAAAACGTTTTTCCATTCTTCCGTATCTAACATGGCTTAAATTTTTCAACCATTCAAAATAACTTACTGTAACACCGCCAGCATTGATATACATATCTGGAACAATGATAACACCTTTTTTGCCTAATATTTCATCAGCATCTGGAGTCAAAGGACCATTTGCGGCTTCACCAATAATTTTTGCTTTTACTCTTGCTGCATTTGATTTGTTGATAACACCTTCTAAAGCTGCAGGAATTAAAATATCACATGGTAATTCTAGTGCATCTAAATTTGTTTTAAGATTTTTTGCACCATCAAAATTTAGGATAGATTTTTTCTCAGCACGATGTTTCATTAATTTGTAAATGTCAATACCTTCTGGTTTTGAAATACTTCCTTCATATTCTGCAACACCTACAATTATTGCACCGTTGTCATAGAAAAATTTAGCGGCATGATAACCTACATTACCCAAACCTTGAATGACTATTTTTTTACCAACAATACCTGTTTCTAAACCCACTTTTTTCATCATTGCAGTATCATTGCACAATTCTCTGATGCCATAAAAAACACCAAGTCCTGTTGCTTCTGTTCTTCCTCTTACGCCACCTTGAGTAACTGGTTTTCCTGTTACACATCCTGCAGCATCGATTTCACCTGGGCGGAAAGATTGATAGGTATCTACAATCCAGCTCATTTCTCTTGCGCCAGTTCCATAATCTGGTGCAGGTACGTCAATACCAGGTCCGATAAAATTTTTCTTTACTAATTCAGATGTATAACGACGAGTTATTTTTTCTAAATCATAAACAGAATATTTTTTTGTATCAATTTTAATACCACCTTTTGCACCACCAAATGGTACATTTACAATAGCACATTTGTAAGTCATCAAAGATGCCAAAGCCATTACCTCATCTTGATTTACATCCAAGCTATAACGAATACCACCTTTTACAGGCAATTTATGATGAGAATGTTGTACACGATAAGCTTCAATTACTTCTACTTTATCATTTACTCGAACTGGGAAACGCATTTGATAAACTGAGTTACATGCCTTTATTTGTTCTAAAATTCCTTTATCAATTTTTGTGTATTTAGCTGCTTTGTCAAAGTTTTTTTCAACGTCGCCAAAAAAACTATAGTCTGCGTGAGATGCTTTTGCCATGTGTTTTATATTGTTTTTTTATGGGTTTAAATGTTTATGTTGTTTTTCTAATTTATTTAATCGTCGTTCTAAGGAAACTAGAAATAAAATTATGCCTGCAAATATAGTTACCAAAACTAAAACGACAAGATATATTTTTCCGTTTTCATAAAGTAAACCAGCCATTTGTATTTCGTCATTTGGGTTTTGGCAAAATGCTAAAATGGGCATGAGTAAATAGAACAAAAAAGCGATTATTTTTTTCATAATTTAATTTTTTTGAAGTTGTTGTTGTTGCAATTTTTTAATTCTATATTTAATATCAAAAATCCAAATGCCCAAAAGTATCCAGCCTATCATAGCGGGGATAGATACTTTTCTAAAAGCTGCTGCTTGTGTATATAACGCTTCAAAAGGTTTGCTGTCTGTGCCAGGATGCAAGGATTTTAAATGTGCAGGAATGATAAATAATAAAGGCACTAATAATGCAAATGAAAAGATATTATAAACTGCAGCAATTTGTGCTTTTTTTTGCTCGTCTTTAATCGAATTTCGTAAAACCATGTAGGCTAAATAAATTAATAAACACAGCGCCGAACCTACTTGTTTGGGATCATTGCTCCAAGCTTTTCCCCATGCTATATTAGCCCATTCCATTCCGGTGAGCATGCCAAAACATCCAAATAAAATACCAACATGTACGAGTTCTACAGAAATGGTATCGTTTTTCAATGTAGGTTTACGTAAATATTTTACACCATAAATACTTGAAACCAAAAAACAAGTTATCATAACATACCACATGGGCACATGATAAAATAAATTTCGAGCCGATTCGGCAAGTTTAGGAATGGCAGGAATTGGAAATAATATACCACCAATAATAACATAAGTTAAAATCAATACACATAAAATTTTCCACCAATATTTTTTCAGCATTTTTTTTAGAAAGTGCAAATATAAGTTGCGAAAATGGAAAAATTATTTTTAAATGTTTAGTATTTTGAGAAGTATGGATTTTTTAATTTGCCCAACCTTCATTAAAAATTATTCCTAAAGTGATAAAGTTTAAATTACCATTCATGCCATTAGAGTTCTTTGTAAAATTTGTATTTATTCTTTCCAGCCGAAATCTAAGCATTTGCATATCGTATCTATTATGATTAAAAAATTCAGGTTTAAATTTATAATAAATATTAAAACCGCCACCACATACAGAAGAAC
>JAGNRR010000110.1 GCA_017988595.1 Chitinophagaceae bacterium | reverse complement strand
ATAGTAGCCCAACACACACTTGGTATTATTTTGTAGATTTAGGTTTGTGTTATATTCCTATGGCTTATCTGGGATATTTGTTGGGAAGGAAATAGATTTTTATTATTTAATTAATTTAGTAAAAATAGCCCAACACAAGTTGGGCTATTTTTAAAATTATATTTAGTTTTTCTACGCATTTTCTTCCATATAACTTTCGATAGGCTCACAAGTGCAAATCAAATTTCGATCACCTGCAGTATTGTTTACCCGTCCTATACTTGGCCAAAATTTATTATTGCTTACAAATGGCAATGGAAATGCCGCTTGTTTTCTGCTATATGTTTTTGTCCATTCATCGGCAGTAACTAATGCTTGAGTATGCGGTGCACTTTTCAATACATTTTCTTTGGCATCTACTTTGCCATCCACTACATCGGCTATTTCTTTACGGATTTCTAAAAGGGCATCGCAAAAACGATCTAGTTCGGCTTTGTCTTCGCTCTCGGTAGGTTCTATCATTAATGTTCCAGCTACAGGAAATGAAAGTGTAGGCGCATGAAATCCAAAATCCATTAATCGTTTTGCCACATCTTCGGCTTCTATTCCTGATGCTTTAAATGGACGAAGGTCGATGATAAATTCATGAGCACACATGCCATTTGCACCAGCATAAAGAATTTTATATTCTTTTTCCAATCGAGCTCGCATATAATTTGCATTTAATATTGCAAAAATAGTGGCGTCTTTCAATCCTTTTGCACCTAGCATTTTGATGTAGCCATACGATATTAATAATATACTTGCGCTGCCAAATGGTGCAGCACTTACTGCTTTAATGGCATTTCCACCACCTGTTTTTTGAGAAACGTGTCCTGGCAAAAACGGTGCAAGTTGAGATTTTACACAAATTGGTCCCATGCCTGGTCCGCCACCACCGTGAGGAATAGCAAATGTTTTGTGCAAGTTTAAATGACATACATCAGCACCAATATGCCCAGGACTGGTAAGTCCAACTTGTGCATTCATATTAGCTCCATCCATATAAACTTGTCCGCCATTATCATGAATAGTTTGACAAATTTCAATGATTGTTTCTTCAAAAACACCATGGGTAGATGGATAAGTAATCATTAATCCTGCTAAATTTTCAGCATGAAGCGCAGCTTTTGCTTTCATATCAGCAACGTCAATATTTCCTTTGTCATCGCATTGCACAATAACTATTTTGAAGCCACACATTGCTGCTGAAGCTGGATTGGTGCCATGTGCAGATGTAGGAATCAAAATTACATTTCTATGATTATCGCCTCTACTTTCATGATATGCTTTAATCACTAAAAGCCCAGCATATTCACCTTGAGCGCCAGAGTTTGGTTGCAAACTGCATGCATCAAATCCTGTAATTTCTGCTAAATCTTTTTCTAATTCATTTATCAATTCGTCATAGCCTTTCCATTGATGACGAGGCGCAAAAGGATGAATATTTGCCCATCCTGATTGACTTACAGGAATCATTTCACTTGCAGCATTCAATTTCATGGTGCAGCTTCCTAAAGAAATCATCGATCTATTCAATGCTAAATCTTTATCTTCTAAAGATTTTAAATAGCGCATCATTAAGCTTTCGCTATGATACGAATTAAAAACAGGATGCGTTAAAAACTCACTTGTTCTTGTAGCAAATTGTGGAATTTGATTTAATGTTTCACTATAAGAAATTTCTTTTCCGCCAAAAATATTTTTTAAATTTTCAATATCATTTTCATCACAAGTTTCATCTATCGAAATGCTTATATGACCATTGCCACAACCAAAAACATTATATCCAGCAGCTTCGCAATTTTTGATAATATCATTTTCATTAGCCACTTTTATTGTCAATGTATCAAAATAATTTTTCGAAATACAATTTTCGCCAAGTGCATTTGCTAATGCTTGAGTGTAAATAGAAACACGCAATGCAATATTTTTAATTCCTTGCTGACCATGATAAACGGCATAAAGTGCTGCAATATTGGCAAGTAATGCTTGTGCTGTGCAAATATTTGAAGTTGCTTTTTCTCTTCTTATATGTTGTTCTCTGGTTTGCAAAGCCATACGAAGACATCTGTTTCCTTGCGCATCGATACTAACACCAATTATTCTTCCAGGAATAGTTCTTTTATATTCTTCTTTTGTTGCAAAATATGCAGCATGCGGTCCGCCAAAACCCACAGGAACGCCAAAACGTTGTGTAGATCCCACGGAAACATCAGCGCCCAATTCTCCAGGAGGTGTTAAAAGCGCTAATGATAATATATCGCACGCCATAATCACACCTGCTTTTTGTTCATTCATTTTTTGAATAAATGATTTATAATCATTTATTTCGCCAGATGCATTTGGATATTGAAGTAATGCTGCAAAATAGGTTTCATCAATAATTGCAGTTGAAAATTCTCCAATAATAAGTTCAATACCAATAGGCAAGGCTCTAGTTTCAACCACGTCTATCGTTTGAGCAAATGTATTTTTATCAATAAATAATTTATTTTTTACAGGATTTCCTTTTGCAGCAAAAAGCATTGTCATACCTTCGGCAGCTGCTGTGGCTTCATCTAACAGCGAAGCATTTGAAATTGGCAATGCTGTCAAATCGGAAATCATTGTTTGAAAATTTAATAAACTTTCCAAACGTCCTTGAGCAATTTCGGCTTGATAAGGCGTGTATTGAGTGTACCATCCTGGATTTTCAAACACGTTTCTTAAAATTACTGCTGGTGTAATGGTTCCATAATATCCTTTTCCGATTAAAGATTTTATGGGGGTGTTTTTGTTTCCTAAAGATGTAACATGTTTTAAATAGTCATATTCACTAATTGAGGTAGATACATTTAAATCATTTTTTAATCGAATAGAAGCAGGAACTGTTTTATCAATTAATTCATTTAATGAGGAAATGCCTAATGTTTGCAACATTTTTGCGGTTTCATTTTCATTGGGTCCAATATGTCTTTGCATAAATTCTTCTTGTTGGATTTGACGGAGTTTGTTCTTGCTCATGTTCTATTTTTTTAAAGTGCTACAAATTTAATCTCAATTCGTTAATAAATTTAGCTATAGAATGAAATGTTTTTAAAGAAAATAAAAAAATGTACGATAAAGCACTTTATAAAATAAACTATTCTTTCACTATTTTATAATGAAAGATTTGGTCAATTGTCTTAAATCTTAACAAATAGATTCCTTTAGGTAAAAGAGAAATGTCAATAGTGCTGTTAGGTTCAGCAATTTGTTTTGTTAAAACAGAAGTTCCAAATAAATTATTTAATTCTAAAGTTCCTGACACATTTGATTGAACTTGCAATATAATGGCCACTGGATTTGGAAAAATTTTTATATTACTATCCCCTTTTTTTATAGAAGAATTTGAAAGCGGCGCATCACACAAAGTAGATTTTCGTAAAATATCATGTTGAAACATTAACCATTCTGGTCCATTTCCATCACCAGCTTCAATCATGTAAGCTCTTCCATAATTTGTTTGAAAGTTAGGATAATCAGTTTTTCCACCTACTACAAAAATATCTATTTTTCCATTTTGATCAAAATCTGCAACAAGTGGTGCATGATTAACATCGAATGTTTTTCCAATATGAGCTTGCAAATCTAAATCCCAAATCAAAGAACCATCTGTTCCATTTAATACAATGACATGTCCTGTATTTGTTCCAAAAACAATATCAAGCATATTATCATTATTAATATTTGCTATTGCAACACCTCTAAATGTTTGTCCAAAATTTGGAATTGCATAATACCATTCTAATGTTCCTGTATTTGATAAAGCACCAACACCATAACCATCACAAAAAACAACTTCGCAATTGCCATCTTTATCTAAATCAGCAATTGAAGCAGGCGCACCAATATATACACTAGCTTGATAAGTCCAAAGTGTGCTGCCATCTTCTCCATTCAAAACATGTAACATGCCACTGTAGTCTCCTACTACTAATTCGGGTTTGCTATCATTATCTAAATCTGCAACTGCTGTTCCATGATAAATATGATCACTAACTGCTTTGGACCAAATTAAATTTTGAGTTGCACCATCAAAAGCATACATTTTATTGGTGTCTGGATTAAATGCCCAAGTGCCGACAACAAAGTCTAGCTTACCATCATTATTTACATCTACAATTGTAGGTGCGGTTTGCACCCAAGAATTATTAAAAACAGATTTGGACCATGCAACGCTTCCATTTTCAGCATTTAAACACAAAACATGTCCATCAAAACCACCATGTAAAATTTCAGGTTTACCATCATTATCAATATCAGCAATTGTTGGTGGCGAGTCGCTTCCTGCAGAATTTGTTTGCCATTGTATAGCTCCTGTTTTTCCTCTAAAACAATACGTTTTTGGATTACAAGAACTTGGGACAATTACTTCCAAACTATCATCATTATCAATATCAAATAATGCAACCGCAACATCATTACATCCCTCTGCTGATCCATGTGCATTAAATTTCCAAAGCAATGAGCCATCTTCTCCGTTCAATGCATAAATATTACTGTCATTGCGATAGCACCCAAAAACAATTTCTAGCTTGCCATCATTATCAATATCGCCCGATGCAGATTGTCCAAATGATGAATCAAAGATTTCGCTCCACCATTTTATAGTTGGTACTTGTGCTTGAATTATTGTTGAAACAAACATAAAGCAAATTAAAAAAAATATAGCTTTTTTCATTTTGAAATTTTAATCAAAGCTAGTCAATTAAAAATTTACTTTTTACGCCTTTGAATTAAAATTTAATCCAACAATACCAATTATAATTAATGCTATAAAAAGTAATTGTTGCCAATTAAATGATTCTTTAAAAAAATAAATGCCTACAAGATAAACTAAAACAGTGCTAGAACCAGCCCAAATGGCATTTGCCAAACCAATTTCTAATGTTTTAAAGGCTTGAGATAATAATAAAAAACTGATGAAAAAAGACAATAACCCTGCTGAAAAATATACTTTATTTGCTGCTCCATTTGATAATTTTATAAATGAAACTGCAAGTGTTTCAATAATAATAGTTAAAATTAAATAATATTTTCCGTTCATCATTTTAGTCAATTATTATTATGTTTATGTTGCCCAATAAATTAAAATTGGTAGCAGAAGCAATCGTATAAGCTCCCAAATTTTTAAAAACTATATTATCACCAATTGCCAATTCTGGCAAAGGTAATTGATCTATAATTTTATCAAATGAATCGCAAGTTGGACCAAAAAATGTAGAAGTAAATATTTTATTTTCTTGAATAACTTGATTTGGAAAAATATTCATTTGTGACATGTCATAAAAATCAAATACCTTATTTGACAAACATCCATAAACACCTTCATTTAAATAATATTTTATATTAGAAGTTGTTTTTGATTTTCCAATCACGCTACAAACCAATGTAGCTATTGATGAGCTTACAAATCTTCCTGGTTCCGAAAAACAAGTTACTGATGAGAAATGTGTTTCTAAAAAATTATTTATCGGATTAAAAAATGCTTCAAGTTCTTCGATAGTTTCATATTCATGAAATGGAAATCCTCCCCCAATGTCAAGAATTTTTAATTCTATACCTATTGAAGCTAAATCTTCATAAATTTCTTTACATGTATTTAATGCTTTTAAATATTGAACATTTGATTTCATTTGGCTACCCACATGAAAACAAATACCTACTATTTGATAACCTTGTATAATTGCATTTGAAATAAATTTCAATGCATTATTGGGCATCATCCCATATTTTGAAGACAAATCAATAGTAGCATCTGAACTTGAAAAAGAAAGTCGAAGCATTAAATTTACGTTGTCTTTATAAGGTTCAAACTTTAAAAGTTCTACTTCATTATCAACAACAAAGGTTTTGACACCTTGCTCTATTGAAAATTTTATTTCGCTCGTTTTCTTAATTGGATGTGTATGAATACATTTTGTAATATCAACCTTTAAATTTTTCAATAATTCTATTTCGCCATTTGATGCAATGTCAAAATGACCACCTAATGAATTCCATTCTTCAAGCATTACATTTTGTGGGCAACTCTTAATTGCAAAATGATGTTTGCAAATAGGTAGTAAATTTTGAAGCAAATTAAATCTATTTTTTATTTCTGATTTATTAATTACCAAAACGGCATCTTCATCTGAAATGCCATTTTCTTTAATTTTAAGTTGAATTCTTTTATGATTGAAAACTTCTTTTTTGAAAACCGCTTTTTTTATATTATTTGTTGTTTGTCTCAATTTTACGTGCATTTTGTTTTTATTTAAATACAAAGATGCTTTTACATTAAAATTTATTTCACAGGCAAATAACCCTTTTTTATAAGTGTTTTTCCCTTTTATAT
>JAGNRR010000109.1 GCA_017988595.1 Chitinophagaceae bacterium | reverse complement strand
TCATTAGGTTAGAATTAATTTTATTAAAGCAATACTTAAAACTGTTGCCAAAATTTGTTTTACCAAAACCACATTCCATTTTTTTGCACCTAAATATGAACCAATTATTGCTGCAATAAAAACTACAACAACATACAAAAGTATAAATAAATATGCTGATTTAATTTCCGAAAAATTTTGTGCTAATATTCCGCTCAATGAATTTACAAAAATAAATGCAGCTGAAATTGCTGCGCTTTCTTTTATAGAACTCCAACCGAAAAATAGTAAAATTGGTGTAAGTAAAATTCCACCGCCAATGCCTAATAATCCCGACAAAAATCCTATTGCTGCACCAAGAATTAAAAGCAAATAAATTGATGATGGATTTTTATTTTCTATTACTTTTTTGCCAGGAAATAATAATTTATAAATTGAAAAAACTAAAAATATACCAAGTAAAAAATAATAATAATGGTGTGGTAAATTTAGTTTCCCACCTAAAAAAGCAAAAGGTATTGAAGCACAAGCAAGTGGAATAAATAATTTTATTTTAAAGAAACCAGCTTTGTAATATTGAAAAAATGAAATTGCCGAAACTATTATATTTAATATCAATGCTATTTTTTTTATTTCATCAGGAGCGAAATTAAAAATTGTCATTAAAGCAATGTAGCCGCTTGCACCGCCGTGTCCAACACTGGAATATAAAAATGCAACAATAAAAATCAGTGGAAGAAATAAATAAAATTGTTCCATATTTTTAAATTAAATACACATCTACTTCATCTCCAATACTTTTTTCAATTGTGTTTTCATCAAGTAAAATTAATGCTTCAGCTTTTGCAAATGCATTCATTTTATACGATTCTTGATGGTCTAAAATCTCAGCTCCATGTTCATTAATTATTGCTTTGTAGAAAACGCCCAAACCTGTTTTTTTTGAAATAGCATTTAAGCATTTCATTTTTATTTTTTTAGGCAAAAAGTTTGCAGCACCCATTTTTAATTTTATTGAGGCTAAAACATAAATAATCATGCAGGTTAAAACAGAGCCTGGGTTACCTGGCAGACCAAAAATAAGTTTATCATTTTTCGTGCCAAAATATAATGGCTTGCCTGGTTTTTGTTTTACTTTATGAAATATTTTTTTTACACCAATTTTTTCTAAACTACTATGAACAAAATCATAATCACCAACAGAAACACCACCAGTTATTAATAAAATATCTGCATCATTCAAAGCTAAGTGTATGGTATCTAGAATTTCATTTTCAGTGTCTTTTGCTTTAAAAACAGCTATTTTATCAGTAGGAATATTTTTCAAGCTTTCTTTAATCGCTATTGAATTTGATTCATATACTTTTCCTTCTACTAAAGTTTCATTTGCGGATATTAACTCATCGCCAGTTACTAAAATAGCAATTTTTGGACACGAAAAAACCTCAACATTTTCGATGCCAACACTTGCCAAAAATCCTAAAGCACCTGCATTTAACAAAGACCCTTTTTCTAAAAGCAAATCGCCTTTATTGTTTTGCGAAGCAATGGCTCTAATATTTTCACCAAACTTAATTGTTGATTTTTCAAAATAAATACAATCATTTTCAATCTTGCATTTTTCTTGCATCACAACAGTATCTGCTCCTTCTGGAATTTTTGCGCCAGTAAATATTCTTATCGCTTCTTTGTTTTCTAATTCAATTTTATTTGTATTGCCTGCGGCAATAATTTTTGTACATTTTAAAAAAAGTTCTTCCTCTATATCTTTAAATTTAACAGCATAACCATCCATTGCCGATTGTCGATAAAGTGGCATATCAATTGGGGAATAAATATTTTGGGCTAAATAAAACCCTCCAGCTTCTTCTAATTTTTTTGTACCAATTCGAGAAGGGGTAACATTTTTTTCAATTAATAATAAAGCTTCATTTATCGAAATCATTATTTTATGATGCTTAAATCTTTAAATACTTTTTTTGCAATGGATACTCTTTTGTCTAATAATTTTCTAGATTCTTGCGAAGTATCTTTGGTGTCAAAATGCATTACAAAAAAGTAGGGTCTAAAATTTGTTTCCATTTTTTTTGTTTCAATATTCTTTTGAATTTCAATTTTTTCAATATATCCAAGAAGCCAAGCTGTATAACACTTATCACTTTGAGAAGTACCTGTTTTATAATACAGTTTATAATTGTCATTTGCTTCATGAAGCATCATACTTCTAACCAAACGTTGTGCTCGCATTGAGAATGGTAATTTATCAAAATACATTTTTTTTACAAAACCCAATTGTTCGTCGGGACTAATTTTTAATGTGTCATTTAACCAAAATTCGTCCACTTTATCACCAATTTTTTTATTTCCATAGTTGCAAGAATCCATATAATGTTTCAAGGTATCTTTTCCAATTTTTCGTGCAAGCTCTTGATAATATGGAACACAGCTTACCTCAAAAGCTTCTTTCATGTCCATATCTTTATTCCAAGCGTCTCTACTTCTTTTTACACCATCCCATTTTATTATATAATTAATATCTGGTGCCACATTGGTTTCTAAAGCTACTAAAGAATTAAATATTTTAAAAGTAGAAGCTGGCGAATAGGGTGTACTTGCACGGGGAATGTTAAGTATATAAACTTGATCGTGTGTGTTGTCAAAAACTTCAAAGGTGGCACTATCTATTCCTTCTTCTGTAAAAAATCGTTGCCAATCTTTTTTTTCATTAATATTGTGACGGCTACAAGAAATAAAAAGAAAACTTGAAACTAAAAAAAGAAAAATGTGTTTAATCATCTTGCAAACTTACAAATGAAAGTACTTTTGCACGAGTTTTTTAATCAGTAAATAATAACAATGACAAATAAATCAGAAAATATCAAAACAACATCAATTGGTGAAATTGGCGAATTTGGATTAATAGAATTATTAACAAAAGAAGTAGAAATCAATAGAGCATCAACAATTTTGGGCATCGGCGACGATGGTGCAGTGCTAGATAATCTTGGGAAAAATACTGTAGTCAGCACTGATTTATTAGTTGAAGGAATTCATTTTGATTTGAGTTATATGCCATTGAAACATTTGGGCTATAAAGCAGTGACTGTAAATCTTTCGGATATTTATGCCATGTTTGCAGAGCCAACACACATTACAGTAAGTATTGCGATATCAAGCAAATTCAGTGTGGAAAGTATTGAAGAAATTTACGATGGCATTCTTTTGGCTTGCGAAAAATATAATGTTGACTTGATTGGTGGCGATACCACAAGTTCTACTTCAGGCTTAATTATTAGTATTACAGCACTTGGCGAAATAGGAGATGGAAATTTTGTAACTCGATCAGGTGCAAAAGAAAATGATTTAATTTGTGTAAGTGGAAATTTAGGCGCTGCTTATTTGGGATTGAAATTAATGGAAAGAGAAAAGAAAATATTTCTTGAAAATCCAGCTATACAACCAAATTTGGGCGGCAAAACCTATATAATTGAACGATTGTTGAAACCCGAAGCCAGAAAAGACATTATAGAATGGCTTAAAGAAAAAGACATTTTGCCTACTTCGATGATAGATGTAAGCGATGGATTGAGCTCTGAAATATTGCATATTTGCAAGCAAAGCAAGGTTGGTGCAAGAATTTATGAAGAAAAAATACCTATTCATTCGCAAACTAGGGAAATGGCTGAAGAATTTAAAATTCCAGATTTGACAGCAGCATTAAGCGGAGGCGAAGATTATGAATTGCTTTTTACGATATCGCAAAATGATTTTGATAAAATAAAAGATTTGGAAGGAATAGAAATAATTGGGCATATTTTGCCCGAAAATGAAGGCATACATCTAATGTCTGCTGGAGGAAATTTGTATCCAATTGAAGCTCAAGGATGGAATCCATTAAAAAATAATTAATAGTTAGTGAAGATTTGAACAATTTATATTAAGTTTGTTAATAATTACAGAAGAAGAAATGAAAAAGTTAACATTAATATTTTCTACACTAGTCATCTTTATGATGAGTGTAACCCTATTATTAAATTCTTGCAAAGACCCTTGTAAAGACATTTATTGTAAGAATAACGGTATTTGTAGAGATGGAAGTTGTACTTGTGCAAAAGGATATGAAGGTCCTTTTTGCCAAAATAAAATTTATGAAAAATTTATTGGTACCTATGAAGGAAGTTATCGATGCAATGGAAGTGTGCCAAAAATTAAAAACTTAATTGTTGCACCTGGAGATTTGGGTAATAAAGTATTAATTTATAATTTATTTGCTCAAGGCGAATATTTTGAAGCAACCGTATTGGAAAACAAATTGGAAATAGCAAGACAAACCAATAATGGCGTAACATTTGAAGGTACAGGTCAGATCGAAAGCAATGAATATATTAGTATTTTTATCACAGAAGATCATGGTGGCGGAAATACTTCGTCTTGTATTTATAATGGTACAAAATTTTTAGAACCTTAAATAATATTTTTATAAAAAATGAAGAACTTTAAAATTAATCCTTTATTGAGTTTTGTATTTGTGGCAATGTTGACAGTGTTATACTTCAGTAGTTGTCAACACGATAAATGCAAAGCAAGAAATGTACAATGTCAAAATTTAGGCGTTTGTAGAGACGGTGAATGTATTTGTACAGCAGGTTATGAAGGTGATAGCTGTCAATTTCCAGTAAATAAAAAATTTGGTAGTTTTTATGCAGCAATACGAACTACACAAGTAAATAACGGCAATAAAGTGGATAATGATGATACACTTAAAGTAACTGCAAAAGCGAATAGATATGAAATCAAGGTGGTATCTATTCGAGATTCATTAACTTTTGCAGGCTGGAATGCAAGTGTAAATGATAATTTTATTACCATTCCAGAACAAACCATAGGAACGACTATATATTCAGGAAATGGCAGTTTAAATGGCAGTATAATAACAATATCTGTAAACTCTACAGATCCTTTTACAAATAATAACACCAAAACCACTTACGTAGGTTATAAATTTGAATATCCATAGTTTTTTGGAAAATTAAAAAGCTTGTTATATCTTTGCAGTCCTCAAAAAAAGAGGAAATAGAATCCGAAATATAAAATATTATGAAACGTACATACCAACCCTCAAGAAGAAGTCGAAAATCAGTTCATGGATTTCGTAAACGTATGCAAACTGCAAGCGGTAGAAAAGTCCTTTCTGCAAGACGTAAAAAAGGACGTAAAAAATTAACAGTTTCTAGCGAAAGCAGATTGAAATAAATCATATCATAATTTATGAAAACTTTTTCCCTGCATCCCATGGAAAAGTTGAAACATAGAAAAATTATTGAATCGCTTTTCCAAAATGGAAAAGCGATTTTTGTTTTTCCGTTTAAAATAGTTTTTAATACAACAGCACACAATGGACTTTTTTCATTGAAATTTATGGTGTCTGTACCTAAAAGAAATTTCAAAAAAGCAGTAGATAGAAATTTATTGCGACGACGAACAAAAGAATCCTTTCGAATTCAAAAACATCATCTTACTGATTTTTTAATTGAAAAAAAGTTTACCTGTGATTTAATATTTATTTATCAAGGAAAAGAAAAATTAACGTATGAAGAAATTAATTCTTCAATTTTTAAAGCAATTGAAAAACTAAAATTACAACTTGACAAAACTTTTTAAATATATTTTAATTTTTCCCATTAGGCTTTATCAATGGATAATTTCGCCACTTTTGGGGCCAAGTAAATGTCGATATACGCCAACTTGTAGCCAATATAGTATTGAAGCCATTGAAAAACATGGTATTTTTAAAGGCTTTTATTTGGGATTAAAACGTATTTTGAGATGTGCACCCTGGGGCGGAAGTGGTTATGATCCAGTGCCATAATTATATATTGTAAAAATATATGTTGTATTAAAATTTCTTAATTTAGAATAATTTTAAATTCATGTACTTTTGTATTATGAAAAGTACATTAAGCAAAATTCTTCAATATTTTATTCAAGGACTTATAATAGTTTCTCCGATATTAATTACCATTTATGCAGCATATTTTGTGTTTGACATAATAGATAAAATTATTCCAGGAATGCCTCGAGGTGTTGGTTTTGTTGCAGTGTTAAGTACGTTGATAATTGTTGGCTGGCTAGGAAATCGATTTTTTCTTTGGCGATTATTAATTAATTTCTTTGATAGTATTTTAGAAAAAACACCTTTTTTAAAATTAATTTATACTTCTCTAAAAGAATTTGCAGATGGTTTTTTAGGCGATAAAAGAAAATTTACAAAACCAGTTTTAATAACCATGAAAAGAGATCCAGAGATTTTACGTATTGGCTTTGTAACACAAGATAATTTAGAACAAATTGATTTAAATAATAAAGTGATGGTGTATGTGCCTCATTCTTATAATTTTAGCGGCAATTTATTATTTGTAGATAAAGA
>JAGNRR010000108.1 GCA_017988595.1 Chitinophagaceae bacterium | reverse complement strand
GTAGGAAATGTAATAATTGTTTCCATCTTTTCCTGGTACTCTTATCAAAAATATTTTTTCATTCTCATAATTATATTCTACATTTAATCCTGCTTCTGGCGAATGTATGATGCGCGCTGTTTTTGATTTATCGCTGATTTCAAAGCCTGAAAAAGTTGATAACTCTGGGTATTTATATGCCAATTCTTTACTCATTGTATTGGCATCTTGAATTTGAAGACTTACACAATTTGATGTATTATTATAAAATAAAGGAATCGCCATTATCATTCTAGATACATTTACTCTTGCTTTTAAACAAAAAGCCTGTAATGCCTCTTCGTTTACCAAAAAAATTCTATAGTTCTTTGGAACTTGCATTCCTTTTGGAAACAAAAGTGGCGTATTTATTTGTTCATTCCAACTTAGACCTTCTTCTCCATCACAAGTAATTACTTGAATATCAGTGGAGTTTTTTTTAGAAGATTCAATATAAGTTCTTTCAATTGAACTTGAACTTGAAGTTGTTTTTTTAGCTGCTTTACATGATGTAAAAATGCAAACTAATAAAAAAATATAATTGTATTTTATCATAATGTTTCTTTTAAAAACGATACAAATTACAACAATATTTCAATTTAATAAATTAATTTTATCTATAGGACTATAAATTAATTGAAATTTGTAAATATTGCAGTAAAATTAGCCTTTTCTCTTCCTTTAAATGCTACTTTCCAATCGCCAATATATCTAATTTCAAATGGCACTAAATCTTTACCTACTTGTTTTAATTTCACATTCATGTCTACATCAAAATCATACACCAATGTTCGATATGAAAGCGAATAATCTCTTGCCAATATAGTATTATCACTTATTCTGAACCAAGTATTTAATTTATTTATCACCACTTTTTTTTCATAACCAGGCTTTGGCTTTGCCGAAAAAACATAACAGTTTTCGCTTCCCAGCATTTTCATTTCCAATGTAAATTTATATTTCTCTCTTTCATCATTATCAAATATTGCAACTTTCTCACCCACACCGGGAACTCCATTTACTTTGGAGCCTGGCATAAATATTAGTTTTTTTAGTTGATCTTTGTGTTTATCATTATCTTTTACAATCCCGTTTCCTACAATATTATTTTCATTGCATTTTTTACCTTTTGTAAAAAATAAATCTGCATAAAGCTGTGCTGTTAAATAATTATATTCTCTTTTTTTATCAAAATAATTACCTTTCACTTTTTCGTTTTTAAGTGTCATACTTCGGCATTTTTTTTCATAAACTTGTTTGCCAATACTATTATACGAAGCCTTTACATCGCCATTGTTGTCCAAAATTTCGATATCGTTATACATTTCAAAACTTTTTAAATGCAAAGTTTTAAATGCTTTATAAAAAGTAGTATCGAATTTAACTTTTTTAATAAATCCATCAATGTCAAATCCTTCTCGAACTGCTTTTACGATCGCGGCATCCAATTCAATTCCATGATAAATTTTAGCTGGCGGCTTTTGTTGAGCAACTATTCCGAAAGAATTATAAACAACGAAAAATAATAAAAACATCATTTTTTTTATTATTTTTAATTTCAAATATGAAAAAATTTTTCTCAATCCTAACTTTTATTTTTTGTGCAATTTCAATTCAAAGCAAAGCCGATTTGCGAAGCGATACCATTGATATCAAAAACACCTTTTTGAAATGTAATATTACAAATTTTATAACTAAAGAAATGTTTGCAGAAGCAGATTTAAAAATTGTTTCTAAACTAACTAATGTTAATCAAATTAATTTAGACCTTGAAGGTTTGCAAGTGGATAGTGTAAAATGGAATGGTGTTTCAAATTCGTTTAATCATATAGGCGCTAAATTGCAAATAATATTTCCTGCAATTTTAAATATTAATGATAGCGCCGATATACAAATTTTTTATCATGGTGTGCCAATTACCGATGCTTCTTGGGGTGGATTTTATTTTGTAGGCAATTTTGCATTTCAAATGGGTGTGGGTTTTGATGCACAACCTCATAGTTTTGGTAGAACTTGGCATCCCTGTTTTGATAATTTTATTGAAAGAAGTGCTTATGAATTTTTGATTGAAACTGAAGCTACAAAAATGGCAACTTGCAACGGAATTTTATTGGATAGTTTAACTTTAGGAAATGGAAATAAAACATGGCATTGGAAATTAAATGAAACAATTCCCTCTTATTTAGCAAGTGTTGCAGTGAGCAATTATGTTTTAGTCAATATACCACTAACAGGTTCGCAAGGAACAATTGATGGTTTAATTGCTTGTCAAAACTCGGAAATAAATAATGTAAATGCTTCATTTGCCAATTTGCAAAAAAGTTTCACTATGCTAGAAAATAATTATGGCAATCATCAATTTCCAAAAGTAGGATATAGTTTAGTTCCCTTTTCTGCTGGCGCAATGGAACATGCCACAAATATTCATATTGGGCAAGCCTATATTAATGGCACCTTAACTTACGAAACCTTGATTGCTCACGAATTGGCACATCATTGGTGGGGCGATTTGGTAACATGTAAAACTGCAGGTGATATGTGGCTAAATGAAGGTTTTGCTTCCTATTCCGAAAATTTGCACACCGAATTTGTATATGGAAATAATGACTATAAAAAAGCTGTTCGAGCAACACATTATAATGTTTTGCAAAATGCACATTTCAATGATGAAGGCTATAAATCTGTGGCAAATATGGATAGTATTCACACTTACGGAACTACAGTTTATCAAAAAGGAGCTGATGTTTTAAACACCATGCGGTTTTATCTAGGAGATAGTTTATTTTTTAATGGACTAAAAAGTTTTTTAAATTCAAAAAAATTTTCTGCTATAACTAGCTTGGATTTGCAAAATTATTTGAGCACCTATACAGGGAAAAATATGACAAATTTTTTCAACGATTTTATTTTCCAAGCTGGTTTTCCGCATTATGGTATTGATTCTACAAAAATAAACTTTACAGGTGTAGATTATAAAACTTCCGTATTTTTAAGACATCGAAAACATCAAGCGCCAAATTATTTTAATGAAATGCCAATAGAAATTGGTGTATATGATGATAAATTTATAATGCATCTTTTTAATGTTCCTTTTAGCGGTCGCTGTTTGGAATATCAATTCACCACAGGTTTCGAACCAAAACTAATTGTAATAGACCCCAATAATAAAATTAGCGATGCAATAACTGACGAAGAATTAAATATTTCAGGAGCTGTAACAAAAAATTTTACAGAAGCTAAAGCACGATTGATTGTAAAAAATATAAATTCTAATGTTGATTCGAGCTTGTTTAGAATAGAGCATCATTGGATAATGCCCGACAGATTTAAACAACCTCCTGGGAATAGTTTTGTGCTAAATGACAAACGATTTTGGAAAATAGATGGCATAAATTTAGATGCTTTGGATGGTGTTGTAGAATTTAAGTTTAATGCCAATTCTGGCGAAAAATACATTGATTCCTCTTGGATAAAAAATAAAGATGATAGCATTAGATTATTTCACCGAAAAGATGCAAGCGAAGATTGGAAATTTGCTCAAGATAGTTTACGTGTGGGCTCATTGACTGATAAAAGCGGTTCAATTTATTTAACAAAAATTGAAAAAGGTGAATACTGTTTTGGCATTCAACGAAGTGGCTATAATGATACTTTGCAAAGCGATGTGGCAAATCCACCATGCATGCAAGTTTTGTTTGCATCAGATAATATTCTAAAAAATAAATCTCAATTTAAAATTTATCCGAATCCTGCTTTTAATGAAATTACAGTTGAAAGCAATTTTGAACTTAATAGCAATGTTGAACTTAATATTTATGATATGTTAGGAAATTGTTTGTTGAAAAATGAAATGAAATTTGTTGATAATAAATTACAAGTTGAAGTGTCAAATTTTCAAAACGGTATTTATATTTTATTTCTAAAGAATAAAAAAAATCAAGAGATTTTACTAAAAGAAAAAATAATAATTGAATAGAAAAGTTTATGAAGTTTGACTTTAATACAAATTTAATTTTAGAAAACAATATTGCATTATTAAGACCTTTAGAGTTAAATGATTTTGAATTACTCAAACATTTTTCCAATTCCGAACCTGAGCTTTGGACTTATTCTTTAGTACCAGCAGATACTGAAGAAAAATTAAAATTATATATAGCTTCTGCAATTGAAGCTAGAAAAAATAAAAAAGAATTTCCATTTGTAATAATTGATAAAAGAACAAATGAAATAGCTGGCAGTACACGATTTTATGATATTCAACTACAACATGATAGCTTACAACTGGGTTATACTTGGATAGGGAAAAATTTTCAAGGAACTAATCTAAACAAAAATTGCAAATATTTATTACTTCAATTTGCATTTGAACATTTAAAATGCGAACGTGTGGAATTTAGAGCAGATTTCTTAAACAAAAAAAGTATTGCTGCCATGCTTAACATTGGTTGTAAACAAGAAGGCATTTTGCGAAGCCACTTTTTAAAATTAAATGGTGAAAGAAGAGATAGTATAATTTTAAGTATCTTGAAAAATGAATGGCATGAAAATCTTAAAACAGCATTATTGGCTAAAATAAAATCCTAATTAAACATATATTTTAATTTATTATTCCGAAATTTGCATACTTATGACAAGTCCAAAACTTTTATTAGCAAACGCACATATTGAAAACATTTTAAAATTTGATGTTTACAAAAAACATGGTGGTTACAATGCTGTTGAAAAAGCATTGAACACAATGACTCCAGACGAAGTAACAGAAGAAGTAAAAATTAGCGGACTTCGAGGAAGAGGTGGCGCTGGATTTCCTACAGGAATGAAATGGAGTTTTTTGGCAAAGCCTGAAGGCGTGCCTCGTTATTTGGTTTGCAATGCAGATGAAAGCGAACCTGGCACTTTCAAAGATCGATATTTGATGGAATTTTTACCTCATTTATTAATCGAAGGTTTAATAGTTTCATCATATGCGCTTGGTGCAAATACTTGCTATATTTATATTAGAGGAGAATATGCTTGGATTGTTTCTATTTTAGAAAAAGCAATAAACGAAGCTAAAGCAAATGGTTATTTAGGAAAAAATATTTTAGGAAAAGGATATGATTTAGAAATTTATGTTCAGCGAGGTGCAGGAGCATATATTTGTGGAGAAGAAACTGCGCTACTAGAATCTTTAGAAGGCAGACGAGGAAATCCCAGAATAAAACCACCCTTCCCTGCTGTAAAAGGACTTTATGGTTGTCCTACTGTAGTTAATAATGTAGAAACTTTGGCTGCTGTGGTGCCTATCATAAATATGACTGGTGCTGAATATGCAAAAATTGGTGTTGGGAAAAGCACAGGCACAAAACTAATTTCTGCATGTGGAAATATTAATAAACCTGGCGTTTACGAAATAGATATGACCCAAAGTGTAGAGGAATTTATTTTTAGCGATGATTATTGCGGTGGTATAAAAAATGGAAAACAGTTGAAAGCATGTATTCCAGGAGGATCATCTGTACCAATTTTACCAGCAAAATTATTACTTCAAACAGCTTCTGGCGAAACTCGATATATGAATTATGAATCTTTATCTGATGGCGGTTTTGCAAGTGGTTCAATGATGGGTAGTGGCGGATTTATAGTGTTGGACGAAGATCAATGTGTGGTTAGACATACAATGAGTTTAGCTCGTTTTTATACTCATGAGAGTTGTGGGCAATGCAGTCCTTGTAGAGAAGGGACAGGCTGGATGTATAAAATATTGAAAAATATTGAAAATGGGAAAGGCACATTAAAAGATATTGACTTGCTTTGGGATATTCAAAGTAAGATAGAAGGAAATACGATTTGCCCACTTGGAGATGCAGCTGCATGGCCAGTTGCGGCAGCTATTAGACATTTTAGAGATGAATTTGAATGGCATGTTAATCAACCAGAATTAGCATTAAAACAAAATTATGGTATGGCCAATTATGGCATTCCTCTTTTAAAAAATTAATACAATGAAAATAAAACCAATCTTAATAATAATTTTATCAATTATTACATCTAATTCATCTGTTTATGCTCAACAATTTTATTATAAACCCGATACTGTAAAACAATTTAAAATTTATGGTGTGGACACATTACCCAATTTTTTAGAGCGAACAACTGTATATAACTTCGAAAAAGATAATTCAATTAAATCTAAAGAAGAATATATATGGAATCCTATGGAATTAAAATTTCGTTATATAAATAACTTTAGATTTGCTAAATATCCAAATGAAATAATTGCTACTGAATTTATTATTGATAATAATAACATAGAAAAGGAAAAATACAAAACAAGTTATTTACTTAATAAAAGTAAAAAAATTAAAGAAATCAATCAAAAATATTCTCAAGGAAATGAAACAAAACTTTGGAGAAGTACTTTGTATT
>JAGNRR010000107.1 GCA_017988595.1 Chitinophagaceae bacterium | reverse complement strand
CTGTATTATATTTTATTAAAAATTTCCTCATTCAATTGACGAAAATACGAAAATGATTTTATCAATTTACTACCATACCAACTAAATAATTCACCATTTACTAAAATAATTTTAGCCGATGTAAACTTTTCTTTAAAACCTAACACATGTTTATTTGAAAATGGATATGGTTCGGAAGATAAAAAAATCAAATCTGGATTCAATTCTAAAAGTTTATCAATAGTTTTTTCAGGATAGCGATTTTCCGATATTATATTTTCATAACCTGCTTCTTTTAGCATTGCATCAATAAACGTATTTTTTCCAGCAAGCATCAAGGGGTTGTTCCAAATCAAATAAGCTACTTTTTTATTCGAATTTACAATTTTAATTTTTTCTTTTTCGGCATTAATTTTTTCAATAATTTCTGTTGATTTTTCTTCTTTTCCAAAAATAATTCCCAATTTTTTCATCATTTCAAAAGCGTCGCTCAACGTATTAATATCACTAATCCAAACCGGAAAACGCTTCTGTAATTGTTCAATATCTTCTTTCGTATTCTCTTCTTTATTTGCAATTATTAAATCAGGTTGTAAAGAAATAATTTTTTCAATATTCAATTTCTTTGTACCTCCAATTTTTATTTTCTTTTCAAACCATTTTTCGGGATAAATACAAAATTTTGTGATTGCTACAACATCATTTTCCAAACCTAAATCGTATAAAAATTCGGTTTGAGATGGAACCGTTGATATAATTCGACTTGGAATTTTATCAAAAAAAAAATTATTCCCTAGCTGATCCTGATGCATTTGTAAATTGATGTTTGTATAATAATAAAAGTACGATACAAAAAATAATATCAAGTGGGAATAATATTTTTCCAAATAAATCCCCATACAAATTTTGCTGAAAACGAACTTGAATTATATATTCAGCTAATGTCATGGCAAAATATAAATAAAATGCCCACACTTTTTTTTGAGCAATAAAATACCAAACTAAAGTAAAAACAGCTAGTAAAATAGGATAAGCATAATGAATTGAAAAAGGAATTTCATCAAATAAAAATGAAATAAAAGTATAAATTGTTATTCCTAAATGAAAAAAGAAGATGTACCAAAATGCATTCTCAATTTTGAAATAAGATGACATTTCCATTATAGAAAACCTTTTTCATTCATCCATTCATCATTGTAAACTTTGCCTACATATCTACTGCCATGATCGTGTAGGATAACAACTACAAAATCATCTGCTGTTAATTTATCTTTCATTTGCATAACGGCTTGCATTGCCATTCCACTTGTTGTACCACAAAAAAGTCCTTCTTCTTTTGCCAATCTTCTACACATCAACATAGCTTCTTTATCTTTTACGGTTGTAAAATCATCTATAAAATTTTTATCATAATTGTCTGGTAAAAAATCTTCACCAGCACCTTCTACCATGTAAACTTTTGCTAGCTCAGGTTTAATTTCTCCAGTATCAAACCAATGTTTTAAAATTGAACCATCGGGGTCAGCAGCCCAAGCTTTTACATTTGGGTTTTGTTCTTTTAAGTATTTGCTAGTTCCAATTAATGTTCCGCCAGTTCCTGTAGAAACTACAAGGTGAGTTATTTTGCCATCAGTTTGTTCCCAAAGTTCTGGTCCCGTGCTTAAATAATGCGCTTCTCTATTTGCAAGATTATTGTATTGATCGGGCAACCAACCATTTCTTTCTTTAGCAATTCGTTCTGCTACTTTATAATACGAACGTGGATCTTCTGCAGGAACATCGGTAGGACAAACAAAAACTTCTGCCCCCATAGCTCGTAAAATGTCTATTTTTTCTTTGCTCATTTTATCTGCTAAAGTAAAAACACATTTATAGCCTTTTTGGCTTGCTGCCAAAGCCAATCCCATTCCTGTATTTCCGCTTGTACATTCTACAATTGTACCTCCAGGTTTCAACAATCCTTTTTTTTCTGCATCAGCTATCAAATGCACAGCTATTCTATCTTTAATACTGTTTCCAGGATTAAAATATTCCACTTTTGCATACACAGGGCAAGGAAAATCTTCGGCAATATGATTTATTTTTATCAATGGCGTATTGCCAATTGCTTCTACAATATTATTAAACACGTTTTTCATAAGTGCTGCAAAAATAATAAAATTAAATGGCTATTAATATATTTTGAAAATAATTAAAATGGATAACCAATGATAACATTCCATACACCTTCATTGTATTTCATATGCTTGAAATCAAAACCTGCATTTTCAGTTAAGTATGGTTTTTTTATTGGAAATCCTAAATCTACTCTAAATACAAAAAATGAAAAATCCAATCGCAATCCAGCTCCTAAACTTATGGCAATATCTTGTAAAAAATAAGATGGGTTAAATTTTGAACCTGGTCTGTTTACATCTTCATTGTAAAGCCAAATATTTCCTGCGTCAATAAAAGTGGCTCCTTTAATATTTATAGCACCTGAAAATAATTTTATTAAATCAAATCGAAACTCTGTATTTGCTTCAATTTTCATATCTCCAGTTATATCAATAAATTCATTATTTACTTTATTATTTGGGTCAAAATATCGACCTGGACCTAAAGTTCTTGCTCGCCAGCCTCTATTGCTAAATGCACCGCCTTCTGAATATTGTTTAATATAAGGCAAACTTTTATCATCAGCATAAGGCATTCCAAACCCAGCCATAACTCTGTTTACCCATTGAAATTTTCTATATTTTTTATAATGAATTAAGTCTGCATCTAAACGCAAGTAATTGGCAATTGGTTCAATTTCACTATTTGTAAAAGATTTATACAAAACATTTATTCCAGAAAGCAAAGCACCTGCTTCTTCTAAATTTAGTCTTAATGTTGTTTCTTTAGGACTATTTGGATCGTTTGTACTTTTATATTGAAAAGAAATATTTTCGCCCATTAATACATTATCGGAAAATGTATTTCTTAAAAACTGAGAATTGAGTCTGGATATTTTAAATGCTTCACCTAAACTTTTTTCAGGCACTTTGGTTACAGTTAAAAAAATTGGATTTACTCGCCAACTTTTTAAATTTGACTCTTTCCAGGCATAGCCAAATGTGCCTGTAATGTTACTAAACACATATCGATTTACACGATTTATTCGTCCATATCCAAGACTTAATACTGTAAATGGCAAATTGCTTTTGCTGAATTTTTTTTGATTAAATGGTAAAATAAATTTTGGAAAAATTAAACTGTTTGAAAACGTAAAATTATTTCCATTCAAAAAAAAGTTCTTTTTATCATCATCCGCCTGTCTAAATTCTGTAGAATATCCAATTTTTGATGCAAGGTGATTTGCACCAAAAAATAAATTTTTAGCATTATAAACAAAGTTTCCGCCAAGTCCTAATTTATAATCTTCACTGGTACTTACATCACTATTAAATACAATATCTTTATCTTTAGCCATCGATAATTTTATGTAACAATCTAAGGAACCTTCTTCATCAACAGATTTTTGAAGATCAATATTTACAAATTGAAACACTCCTATTTGATTCAATCTATTAATTGTTGCTTCAACATTTTTTGTAGAATACACTTCATTTTTATGAATAAAAATATTTCTAGAAATCACATTTCTATTCAATGGCAATGTTCTATAAATAAATTTAATACCATCTAGTTCATTTTCAATAAAAGGCATATTTCGTTCGTCCACATGCGGATTTTCAAAACTTACAATGATATTTTTATAGGCATATTTCCTCAAAAAATTTGAATCTCTTGTGGGTAAAATATTTACATATACATTTATAGAATCGTATTCTTCATGTGTAGTATTTTCGGGAAATGGAAAATCATTTAATAATATTTCTTTAAATTTTTCTCGATTAACTGTATCATATTTAAACGATATATTTTCTGTTTTAAAATCAAAATAGCCATTTTCTCGCATCAATTTATATAATCGTTCACGTTCAAGTCCTAAATCTGTTTTAGTAAAATACTTGCCTTTTTTTGCAAAACTTGCCTCTTGATTTTTATTTAAAAATGATAATACATTTCCATCGGCTACATTATAAATTATTTTGTTTGTAACATAACTTTTTCCAGCATCAATTGTATATCTCACTTTAGCTTTTTTATTTTTTTGCTCAATTATGGTATCTTTTATTTTTGCATAGAAATAGCCTTTGTTTTCCATATACTTAATCAAATTGCTATCTGCCAATTGCACTAATCCTTTTTGAAGCAACACCGGTTTTTCTATTTTACGTTTTGCAATTTTATCATTCAATGAGTCTTTTTTGTATTTCTCAAATTGCCAATTGTATTTTAATAATTTTAATTTTGGCAAAATGCTAACATCGAATAAATTAGAATTTGGCTGTTGAGGAATCAAGGTTTGCATTTCGGCAATCATTATTCCTTTGTATTTTATAGGTTGTTCAGCATTTATAATAATTTCATTTGCTGTTAATAACCGATCACTTTTAGTTAAATGCTTTGTATAATTACATGAAAAAATAAACTGTGTTAAAACACCAAGCATAATCAACGCCTTTTTATTTATCTTCGCAATTATCATGTTTCTTTTTACAAAAAATATTTTATGTTAACCAAAGCGCAAGTTAAACATATTAGCTCACTTGGTATAAAAAAATACCGCCAAGAGTTTCAACAATTTGTTATTGAAGGTCCAAAAATGGTTGATGAGTTATTACAATCAAAACTTGAAATCGAAAAAATTTATGCTTTAAATTCTTGGCACTCTTCTTTCTTAAAAAACCTTCATACTGTTGAAATCATTGAAGATTATGAGTTAAAAAAAATATCGCAACTAGAAACTCCTAATGAAGTTTTGGCTATTGCACGTTTTAAAAAAGAAAAAATAAATTTCAATCTTGATAATATAAGTATAGCTCTTGATGACATTCAAGATCCAGGAAACTTGGGCACAATTATAAGAATTGCAGATTGGTATGGTATAAATCAAATTTATTGTAGCCCCAAAACTGTTGATATGTATAATACAAAAACCATACAAGCTAGCATGGGCAGTATTTTTAGAGTTTCGATACATTATGTAGATTTGATAAAAGAATTATCGCCATTAAAAGAAAGATGTATGGCTGCTGTATTAAATGGAACATCTATAAAAGAATGTAAACTACCTACGAATGGTATTTTGATTATTGGAAATGAATCAAAAGGAATAAACGAAGATTTGCTAAAAATTTGTAATCATAAAATTTCTATTCCACGAAAAGGAAAAGCAGAAAGCCTAAATGCTGCAATTGCTTGTGGAATTATTTGCTCAATTTTAATAGAATAAAAAATTGATTATATTTACTTTTTATTTATAAAAAATTAAACTAAACCAAAAAACAAAAGTCAAAAAAGCAAAACAATATAAACATGAAACAATTATTTACTTTATTAATGATGATTTGCCTAAGCAATATAATCATTGCACAGCCAAACAGAAATCAACAAAATGGTAGAAATCGCGATAGAAATTATTCGTATGATAGAAATAATAGAAGTATTTTAAAAATCAGAGATATTGAAGGAAGTATTATAAGTGTTGATATTGATGGCAGAAATTATAGCCGCACCGGTAGAGTAATTAGATTTGAAGATATTACTCCGGGCTTTCACAATTTTGATATTTATAGAATTACAAGAACAAGAAATGGAAATGTTAGAGGTCGATTAATTTTTCAAGGAAATATCCGAATTCGTCCAGGCAGAATTTATTATGCCACCGTTGATGATTATGAGCGCCTTGATATACAAAGCAAAATCCTTGACAATAATGATTGGGTAAACAACAATAATAATTGGATGGAGGATAGAGACAGAGATATGTATCGTCCTTATCGTAGTGATGATAATTATGATGATGATGAAGAAGATTATGATTTAAAAATTAGAGATCGCGAAAGAGATAATCATGATTATAATAACAATAATTGGAATCACTTTGATGGTGAAATGAGCACAGCTCGTTTTCAAGCATTGGTTAATGAAGTAAGAAATACCAGCTTTGAAAGTTCAAAACTAAATGTTATTAGAGGTGCAATGGCACAAAATAAATTATCATCAAATCAACTTTTATCTTTGTTACAAGAGTTTTCTTTTGAAAGTTCAAAACTAGATTTAGCTAAAGAACTTTATCCAAAAATTGTAGACAGAGAAAATCTATACTTAATCAATAGTGCATTTTCATTTCAAAGCAGTAAAGATACTTGGTCTGAATTTTTAAAAATCAATAGATAATTAAAATATTAATATTTAAAAAAGCGTTTGAATTTTTTCAAACGCTTTTTTTATATAAAAAAACAAATAATAAAGTTTAGTTTTGCATTCTTCAAAAAAAAGGAGGGTTGCTCGAGTGGCTGAAGAGGCACGCTTGGAAAGCGTGTAAACCAGCAATGGTTTCAAGAGTTCGAATCTCTTAC
>JAGNRR010000006.1 GCA_017988595.1 Chitinophagaceae bacterium | reverse complement strand
GTATTGATTTTGCTATATTTTTTTATTCTTTTTTTTTGATAAAAGTTATCCAAAAAAGCTACGTTTTTTGTATCTTTGTCAAACTCTTTTTTAAAAGAATTTAAACACAATATTTTAATCATCAATATGGATAATTTAGAAAATAAAAACACCCCAAAACAGAGCTATGATGCCAGCAGTATTCAGGTACTAGAAGGTTTAGAAGCTGTAAGAAAAAGACCTGCCATGTACATTGGCGATGTTAGTATCAAAGGATTGCATCATTTGGTATATGAAGTTGTCGATAATTCTATCGATGAAGCGCTTGCTGGTCATTGTAAAAATATTGGAGTTCGGATTTTAACTGATAATTCTATTCAAGTAAATGATGATGGTCGAGGTATTCCTACGGATATGCACGAAAAAGAAAAACGTAGTGCTTTGGAAGTGGTAATGACAGTTTTGCATGCAGGTGGAAAATTTGATAAAGACTCATATAAAGTTTCTGGCGGTTTGCATGGTGTGGGGGTGAGTTGTGTAAATGCTTTGAGTACAAAAATGCATGCCACAGTTTTTAGAAATGGAAAAATGTATGAGCAAGAATATTCTTGCGGTATACCAAAATATCCAGTTCGTGAAATTGGTGAAACCGATAAAAGAGGCACGCAAATTATTTTTACACCCGATGGCAGCATTTTTAATACCACCACGTATAATTATGAAATTCTTGCTGCTCGTTTACGTGAGCTTTCTTATTTGAACAAAGGCATTAGAATTACCTTGGTAGATGAAAGAGATTTGGACGACGACGGAAAAATGCGTGAAGAAGTTTTTTACAGCGAAGGTGGCATCAAAGAATTTATAGTAATGCTAGATCAAAATGGAAAACGTGAGCCACTTTTGCCAGAGCCTATCAGCGTAGAAGCGCATGATGAAGCATCAAATGTGGCTGTAGATGTGGCATTATTATACAATCGTTCTTATAGCGAAAATATTTTTTCTTATGTAAATAATATTAATACCATCGAAGGTGGCACTCACGTTGCTGGTTTTAGAAGAGCCATCACCAGGGTGTTTAAAAGCTGGGGCGATAAAAACAAATTATTTGAAAAAGCAAAAGTAGAAATTACAGGCGATGACTTTAGAGAAGGCATCAGTGCCATTATCAGTGTAAAAGTTCCCGAACCACAGTTTGAAGGACAAACCAAAACAAAATTGGGGAATACTGACGTAATGGGTATTGTAGACACTACAGTTTCTAGAGTGTTGGAAGCGTTTTTGGAAGAACATCCAAGGGAGGCAAAAATTATTATTGAAAAAGTAACCCTTGCCGCACAAGCAAGAGCCGCTGCCAAAAAAGCCAGAGAATTGGTACAACGTAAAACAGTTTTGACAGGAAGCGGATTGCCAGGAAAATTGGCAGATTGTAGTGATAAAGACCCAGCAAAATGCGAACTTTATTTGGTAGAAGGAGATTCGGCGGGCGGCACTGCGAAGCAGGGACGCAATAGAAAATTTCAGGCAATATTACCTTTAAGAGGTAAAATATTGAACGTTGAAAAAGCCATGGAACACAAGGTTTTTGAAAACGAAGAAATTAGAAATATTTTTACAGGTCTTGGTGTAACGATTGGCACCGACGATGATGCCAAAGCCTTGAACACCGCAAAATTGCGCTATCATAAATTGATAATTATGTGCGATGCCGATATTGATGGTTCGCATATTGCTACCTTGATTTTAACTTTCCTATATCGATATATGAAAGATCTAGTGGATCAAGGCTATGTGTATTTAGCACAACCGCCATTATATTTATTGAAAAAAGGAAAAGAAGAACGCTATGCTTGGAATGAAGAGCAACGCAAACAATTTGTGGCAGAAATGGGCGGCGGAAAAGAAGATTCTGTGGGTATTCAACGATACAAAGGGCTTGGGGAAATGAACGCAGAACAACTTTGGAGCACAACCATGAATCCTGATACACGCTCCTTGAAACAAATAACGGTAGAAAGCACCGCTGAAGCTGATCGAATATTTTCGATGTTGATGGGCGAAGAAGTGCCACCACGACGAGAATTTATTGAACAACACGCCAAATATGCAAAAATTGACGTGTAAAGAGTTCAATTTTAATTTCAATTATTTAAAAGCCATTTCAATACATATTGAAATGGCTTTTGGTTTTAGAATTTATGAAAAAAAAAGAGTTACAAATAAATTTTATTTTTTTAAAATTTTGAAAACTACTTTGAGTTCTTTTTTATCCTGATTTTTATTTCAAAACAATTACTTTTAAGAATCAATTTCAATTGTTTCTTACAATATTTAAAAATTCAACTTATGAAGAATTATATATTTTTATTTCTAAACCTGATTACTTTATTGTTGTCTTGTAAGGGTGAATCAACTATTGGAACATCTGAAAATAATCTTAGCAAGCAGTTGTGGTATGTTTTTCAAGATTCGAAAAATAACTATTGGTTTTGCAGCAATGGCGAAGGGGTGTATCGTTATGATGGAAAAACAATTGTCAATTTCACAACAAAAGATGGACTTGACAATGATACCATAAGACAAATTCAAGAAGATAAATTGGGCAATATATTTATTTCAACTTTTGGCGGTATCAACAAATTTGATGGAAAGACATTTACGACCTTGCAACCTATCAAAAGCAACGAATGGAAATTAGAACCCAATGATTTGTGGTTTTATATTTTGGGTAAAAAAAATGAAGGTGCTTATCGCTATGATGGAAAAAAATTATATAATTTGGAGTTTCCCAAACACTATCTTCACGATGAAATTTATCCACGAATTGTCAATTCGTTTTTTAGTCCATACGAAGTCTATTGCATTTACAAAGACAGAAAAGGTGTAATGTGGTTTGGCACATCCGTTTTTGGAGCTTGTCGTTTTGATGGAAAATCTGTAAAGTGGATGTATGAAGATGATTTGACTTATGTACCCAATGGCGGCACTTTTGGTATTCGTTCCATCTTTGAAGACAAAGAAGGCAGTTTTTGGATTTGTAATACTAGGCAAAAGTTTATTTTCGATATTGAAAAAACTTCAAAAAGCGATCGCCTTCAATATCATAAAATAGACGGCATAGGAAACAAAAAAATTTTTGACGGAGATGAATACATTTATTATTCGCACATTATAGAAGACAATGATGGAAATATTTGGTTGACCACTTGGAGCCAAGGGGTATATAAATATGATGGAAAAAAAATTGAAAATTTTAAAGTAAAAGACGATTCAAAAGAAGTAAATTTAATTTCTATGTATAAAGATAATCAAGGCAATCTTTGGCTTGGAACTCCAGAGAATGGCGTATTTAAGTTTAACGGAAATGCATTTGAAAGATTTAAACCTTAATAGATTATAATAAGTTAACACAAAATAGGCTAGGTAAAATCGTTTATTTAAAATTCAAGTAGATATTTTTGATTCTTAAATTATGAGTACATCTATAATTATTACAATATCATTGTTGCTTTTATTAGCTTATGTTTTTGACATTACAGCTTCTAAAACAAAAATTCCATCAGTTATTTTGCTTTTGGTATTGGGTTTTGCTGTAAAAATAATAACTGAAAATCTAAATATAGCTGTTCCAGACTTAAATCCAATTTTACCAATTTTGGGAACTATAGGATTAATTCTTATTGTTTTAGAAGGTTCATTAGAATTGGAAATAAACAAATCAAAACTTCCATTAATATTCAAATCTTCTTTAGTTGCATTATTGCCTTTACTTTTTATCAGTTTTGGTATTGCTTATTACTTAAATTATTTTGAAGATTTACCATTAAAACTGGCGTTGGCAAATGCCATTCCACTTGGCATAATAAGTAGTGCAATTGCTATTCCAAGTGCAAGAAATCTTTTGAAAAATGAAAAAGAATTCATTACTTATGAAAGTAGTTTGTCTGATATTTTTGGTGTTATTTTTTTCAATTTCATAACACTAAATGATAATATAGGCTCAAAAACTTTTGGTCGTTTTGCCATAGAATTAATTATAATGTTGGTGATTTCTTTTGTAGCAACGCTGCTTCTAGCAGGGTTTTTAAATAAAATAAAACACCATATAAAATTTGTGCCAATGATAATTTTGGTTTTGCTGATTTATTCAATTTCAAAAGTATTTCATTTGCCGGCACTAATTTTTATTCTAATATTTGGTTTATTTATTGGCAATATCGATGAATTGAGACATTATAAATTTATTCAAAAATTTCATCCAATCAATTTTACTAAAAACGTTCATAAATTTAGAGAAATAACCACGGAATTGGCTTTCTTGATACGTGCATTATTCTTTATACTATTTGGTTTTTTAATAGATATTGCAGATGTTTTAAATTCTGAAACTATATTATTTGCACTTTACATAACATTGGGAATTTTCATAAGCAGATTTATTGTGTTAAAAATTTTTAGAATACAAACAAATCCATTGGTTTTTTTAGCACCACGTGGATTAATTACTATACTTTTATTTTTATCAATTCCAATTTCACAGAAAATTATTCAAATAGATAAGTCTTTAATTACCCAAGTTATAATTTTATCTGCATTGATAATGATGATAGGGTTGATGCGTTTTAAAAAACCTGAAGTAGAAAATGTAAATAAGAATAGTCAAGATGAAAGCATAATTGAATAAAATAATCGGTTCTAATAATTTTTTTGTTTCAATCTATAAAACTCCAATAAATAATTTTAAAACTAAGGTTAATTTATTAACTTGCTGAAAATGATTTTTAAAAAGTGGTGTGTGGGTATTTGAATTGGAAAATTTGATATTTTTATATATTAATTATTAAAACGATTGCATTTATTTTTTATGAAAAATATCTTATATATTTATCTTATAATTATCATGACTTCCTGTAATTCGTCAAAAATAGCTGTTGTCAAACATAATGGAAAATTTGGGGCTATAAATAGAAAAGGTAATTATATAATTCAACCTGTTTGGGATGACATTCTTTTAGATGAACCAGGCAAACCAATTCTAGTCAAGAAAGATAGTTTATATGGCTATATAAATAGAAAGGGCAATATTTTAATTCCAATAAAATTTTTTGATGGAGATTTATTTAGTGAAGGTCTAGCTAAGGTAGCAAACAATCAAAATAAATATGGATATATAAACAGAAATGGTGAAATAATAATTGATTACAAGTATGAATTACAAGCTTGGGGAGATTTTTCTAATGGATTAGCAGATGTGACACTAAATGGTAGAAGTGGTTATATTGATATAAATGGGAATATAAAGATTCCTTTAGTATTTGAGATATGCTATCCTTTTAAATCAGATCTTGCTGTTGTAATGGATACTACTTATGAATTAAGGTTAATTGATAAAAAAGGTAAGTTATTTAACTATAATGATAAAAACATTGGAGAAAGAAATATTTTACCTCCTAAAGATAGTTATCCAGGAAGTATTCAAACTTCAAAAGGTCAAGGAAGATTGAATGATAAAGGTGATACAATTGTTCCGCCTATTTATTTAGTAACTGGTAATCTTTTTGATCATATGTATATTGTTCAAGATAAAAATAAGAAATGGGGTGCATTTAATGACAAAGGGGAATTAAAAGTTGTGCCTCAATTTGATGGAATCTCACACTTTAGTGAAGGATTAGCTAGTGTTTCAATTAATGAAAAATATGGTTACGTAAATAAAAAAGGTAAAATTGTAATTGGTTTAAATTTTGAATTTGCAGGAAAATTCTTAAACGGTTTAGCTTATGTTGAAAAGAATGGCAAGGCTGGATTTATAAATAAAAAAGGAAAATATGTAGTTCCTCTAAGATTCGAACCTTATCGTCATACAGGATTTGATTAGAAAAGTAGAAATTTTATTGGAATTTAGCCTCATCTTCTTTTAGTTTTCTAAAAGAAATTATACAAAATTGACAAATTAAATTAATCATTTTTTTTAAATTTCAATATTGAAAAGTTTTTAAATAAGATATTTTAGCTCAATCTTTTCTCCTATTTTAGGTTCTGTTTATTATTTCCTACCTTTGTTTTTTATAAAAAAATAAACTAAAATAATGTCTAAAAATTACAAATTAGCTACAAAAATGATTCATGCAGGTGTGGAGCCAGATCCAAGTACTGGCGCAATCATGACACCAATTTTTCAAACCTCAACTTATGTGCAAGAAGCCCCAGGTGTGCACAAAGGTTATGAATATGCCAGAACACAAAATCCAACTCGAAATGCCTTGCAAGCCGCTTTGGCTGCTATCGAAAATGGAAAACATTGCACTTGTTATGCATCAGGATTGGCTGCTAGCGATGCCATTTTAAAATTACTAAAACCAGGAGATGAAGTGATTAGCACCAACGATTTATATGGTGGCACGTATAGAATTTTTACAAAAATATTTCAACCTTATGGCATCAATTTTCATTTCACTGGGCTAAATGATGCCTCGGCAATTGAGCCATTAATAAATAGAAATACTAAAATGCTTTGGGTGGAAACGCCAACAAATCCGTTGTTGAATATTATCGACATTGAGGCTTGTGCCAAAATTGCAAAAAAGCACAATTTGCTTTTGGTTGTGGACAATACTTTTGCTTCGCCATATTTGCAAAATCCATTGGATTGGGGTGCAGATATTGTAATGCATTCTGCAACAAAATATTTGGGTGGTCATAGCGATGTGGTTCATGGATGTGTAATTACCAATAGCGATGAATTACAAGAAAGATTATTATTTATTCAAAATTCTTGTGGCGCAGTTCCTGGTCCTCAAGATTGTTTTTTAATTTTAAGAGGAATAAAAACATTGCATTTGCGCATGCAACGTCATTGTGAAAATGGAAAAAAAGTGGCACATTTTTTAAAAAACCATCCTAAAGTAGATAAAGTATATTGGGTAGGTTTGGAGGAACATCCAAATCATGAAGTGGCAAAAAAACAAATGCGAGATTTTGGTGGCATGATTTCATTCACATTAAAAGATGACAGTCTAGAAGCTGCCAATAAAGTGTTGAGTGGAACAAAACTTTTTGCACTTGCCGAATCTTTGGGTGGCGTGGAAAGTTTAATCGGTCATCCAGCTAGCATGACACACGGCGCAATTCCAAGAAAAGAGCGCATTAAAAATGGATTGGCAGATTCGCTTATTCGGTTGAGTGTGGGTTGCGAAGATGCTGATGATTTGATAGCCGATTTGGAAAACACTTTTTAAAATTATTCTTTGGAAAAAATTTCAAAAAATATTGAATTGCTGTTGCATAAAAAATATGAAGAATATAATGTGCAACGTTTTATAGCAGATGATCCAATAAGTGTTCCACATCGTTTTTTGCAAAATCAAGATATAGAAATTGCTGCATTTTTTGCAACAATTTTTGCATGGGGAAATCGAAAAACAATAATTAATAAATGTAATGAATTGATGATGTTGATGGATAATAAACCTTATGATTTTATCCTTCATCATTCCGAAAAAGAGTTGAATAAATTTGTTCATTTTAAACACCGAACATTTAACGCAGATGATATTTTTTATTTTATTTATTTTCTGCATCACCATTATAAAAAATCTTCGAGTTTGGAAGATGCATTTTGTATTGACGAAAAAAATATGGAAAGTAGGTTGATAGCATTTCATAATTATTTTTTTTCTTTAGAACATTTGTCTCGAACACGAAAACATATTTCTACTCCACAAAAAAATGCTGCTTGCAAAAGAATAAATTTATTTTTGAAATGGATGGTGCGAAAAGATGAATCAAATGTAGATTTTGGGATTTGGAAAAAAATAGCATCGAGTGAATTGATAATTCCTTTAGATGTACATGTAGCAAGAGTTTCAAAAAAATTAAATTTACTTGAAGATGAAAAAAGCAATTGGAAAAATGCAGTTTTATTAACTCAAAAATTAAAACAATTAGATGAAAACGACCCTGTAAAATTTGATTTTGCATTATTTGGAATGGGCGTATATGAAAATAAAATTTGAACTAAACTTGTTTTCATTATTTTATTAAAAAAAATAAGTTTAATTTAGCGAAAGTTTTAAAATTTATTATGGAATACGAATTAAAAAGTATTGGAAAAATAAAATATATTGAAGAAGGAAATGGTGAACCATTGATTTTGCTTCATGGTCTTTTTGGGGCTTTAAGTAATTTTAAAGATTTGATTGATTTTTTTAAAAACACTCACAAGGTATATATTCCAATGTTGCCTTTGTACGATTTAACAAATTTAGATACATCGGTTTCTGGATTGGCAAAATTTGTAAATAAATTTGTGCAAGCAAAAAAAATTCATCGATTTCATTTACTGGGAAATTCTTTGGGTGGGCATATCGGTTTAGTTTACACATTAAGCCATCCAAATGAAGTGCAAAGTTTAACATTGACAGGCAGTAGTGGACTTTTTGAAAATGGCATGGGCGAAACATATCCTAAACGTGGCGATTACGATTATATACAAAAGAAAACCGAATTGACATTTTATGATCCCAAAATGGCTTCAAAAGAATTGGTTGATGAAGTGTATAGCATTGTAAATAATAGATTGAAAGCTATAAAAATTATTTATTTAGCAAAATCTGCAATACGTCATCATTTGGGAGAAGAGTTGCAAAATATTAAAATACCAGTTTGCTTAATCTGGGGAAAAAATGATACGATAACCCCACCTATGGTAGCCGACGAATTTAAAAAATTGCTTCCAAACTCAGAATTGCATTGGATAGATAAATGTGGACACGCACCAATGATGGAAGTGCCTCATGAATTTAATGCTATCCTTGGACAATTTTTAGCAACGTATAAATTAGCTGAAATTTAATAGAATTAAAATTGACTATTAAAAAATTAATTTCTCAAGAATTGCCTATTCTTTCGTTGCAAACCAATGGCGAAAGAGTATTGATTTTAATGCAAGAATTTAAGGTTTCTCATTTGCCAATCATTCATCGAGATGATTATTTGGCATTGGTTTCCGAAGATGATATTTTGGATTGGGATACACCCGAAAAAGAATTATCTCATGCCGAGTTTTTGGAATTTCGTCCAGTTGTATTTGAGCATTTTCATCCTTATGAAGCCATATCATTAATGGAGGAATTGCAAGTAAGTGTATTGCCTGTTTTGGATAAGAATCAAAAGTTTATGGGTTGTATAACACTCGAAAATCTTTTTCATTATTTAGGCAAAACAAATGCAATAAAATCTTTGGGTGCAATATTAGTTTTGAAAATAGAAAATATTCACTACAGCCTTTCAGAAATTTCACGGATAGCTGAAAGCAATAATATTTCCATTTTAAGTGTTCAATTAAATACTGAAGAAAATAGCAATTTTACTTTCGTAACGCTGAAAACGAATCGGACAGACTTGCAAGGTTTAATAGCTTCGTTCGAACGTTATGATTATGTTGTAGAAGAAGTTTTTGGTGCTACAAATTTAGATTCAAATGATGTGCAATCAAATTATGATTCGTTGATGAATTACATTAATATGTAAAAAAAAAGAAAGCACTTAGGCTTTCTTAGTTGCTGCTTTTTTAGCAATTCGAGTTTTTTTAGTTTGTTTCATACGATGTTTTCCAAAAGAACCTGCAGAAATTTTTCCTCGTTTTGTTTTAATGTCGCCTCTTCCCATAATAGTTTTTAATTTTAGATTACAAATATACCTTTTTTATTTTTAAAAGTAAGTTTAAATCTCCCAAGGGTTTATTTTTTTTCGTTGAGATTTAAAATCTGCATTTTTTTGTTTTTCAATTTTTATTTTTTCTTTTATAGCTTTTGGCATTTTAGTTGCAAGCCTAATTTTTTGCTTTGTTAAAGCTTGTTCCACTAAACGTTGCATTTTTTTTTCGGCAAGCAGTTTATTTTCAAGCTGAGAACGAGTTTTTTCACAACATACAGATAATATGTTTTCTTTTGATATGTATTTTCTTAATCGCTGTGCAAGAAGCATTTTTTCTTCATCAGAAAAAAATGCAGATGATAAAAAAGACCAATTAAGCATCACTTTTGTTTCCACTTTATTTACATTTTGTCCGCCTTTGCCTCCACTTCTTGAGGTTTTAATTGTTATTTCTGATAAAAAATTTTCCACTTTATTTATTTTTTTACTTTCACCTATCTTTTAAATTGCAAAAGTATATTTGCAAATATAGTTTATGCGAATAATTATTCAACGAGTAGAAAAAGCAAGTGTTTCAATTGATGAAAAAATTATAGCATCTATTAATTTTGGTTTTTTGATTTTATTGGGTATTGAGCATGATGATACTGAATTTGATATTGATTGGCTTTGCCAAAAAATTTGTTCACTTCGAATTTTTAACGATAGTGATGGAAAAATGAATTTAAATATTATAGATGTCGCAGGTGAAATTTGTGTTGTTAGTCAGTTTACACTTTTTGCATCATGCAAGAAAGGAAATCGTCCTTCTTTTTTAAAATCAGCAAAACCCGAAATTGCAATTCCTATCTATAATTTATTTTTAGAAAAATTAAAATTGGCATTTGGAAAAAAAATACAATCAGGAGTTTTTGGAGCTGATATGAAAATAAATTTAGTAAATGATGGACCTGTAACGATATTTTTAGATTCGAAAAATAAAGAATAAAATGACAATAAATAATTTTCAAAAAACAGTAGATGATTGGATAAAAAATTCTGATAAAGGCTATTTTTCGGAGTTGACTAATCTTGGCATTTTAATGGAGGAAGTGGGTGAGATGTCAAGATGTTTGGTAAGAGAATATGGTGATCAGCGAACAAAAGAAAGTGACAAAAATGTAAATTTGGCAGATGAAATGGCTGATGTGCTTTGGGTATTGAGCGCTTTGGCAAATCAATGTAATATTGATTTAGAAGAAGCGGTTAAAAAAAATTTGGATAAGAAAAATAAAAGAGATATTTAATCCTTCATCTCAAACCATACTGGTGTTTGGTTTTGAAAATCGCCTTGATAATTTATGGTGAGTTCTTCGCCAGCATTTATTTTTCTTACGGTTTTAATAAATATTATTTCGTTTTCATAGTCCTGAAAATATTCACAATTGCTGGGTACAGCATGATTGTAAATAGGAATATTGCCCATTGCCATACAACATTTATCATCTTCCCAAAAAAATATATAATCGTGTAATTTGGTTTGGTCTAATAATAATTTTTCTTTTTCACTCATAATAATTACAGGCGAAATTTCAATTATGGTATTTTTTTTTATTGGCTTATTTGTAAATACGCCCCAACCTTTTTGCGATGTTTTTTCAGTAAAAAGACATGGTAAAATCATATTTTTCGCTGATCTTTTTTATAAAATAATATTTGAATTAAGAGTATAAAAAATATGGTAAGCAAACTTGAAATAATTGTTTTTACAAATATTAGTCCTATGTTTTTTACTGAAAAAAGTTGAAGCAAATAAAATGAAAAATGATGTATTACAAAGCTAAGTGAAATGTATGAAATGAAAGAATAAAAGCCAAGCCTAAAAATATTTGGAGTCGATTTTGCAAGTTCTTTTTTTTCTTGTTGATAAAATAATCGAAGTAAAAATGGTCTTAAATAAGCGATTAATACACAAACTGCTGAATGAATTCCTGGACTATTTGAAAAAAAATCCAACACAAATCCCATAAACAAAGCCCAAAGCATGATTTGCCAATACTTAATATTTATAGGAAGTAGTAATAAAAAGAAGGGATAAATTATTGGCGTGAAAACAGGGTGTCCAAAGAATAATAAATTGGTTTTAATTGAATTGTCATTCAACACAAATAGTTGAATGATTAATATCAAAAGACATTGAAGTATGGTTTTAATTGGATTGTTCATTTTGAATTATTTTAGCTGAATCTTCCAATATTTTTCTTTCAGTAGTGGCAATATCTTCAACCACATAAACGTAATGTAATTTTTGAAAATTACTTGACAATAAAATTTCATAGTTTACTATTCCAGTTCTATTGCCATTAGTAACTTTTGCAGCTCTACCAACCATTATATTTTCTGGAAAAATAGAATATCCGCTAGTGTAAATCGTATCTCCTTTTTTTAGTTTTTCGGATTGTGGTACACCACTTAAAACAATATAATTTGGATTTAAGGAATTGCTTTGCCAAGATGCTGGCGAAACTGTTCCTTTTGGTGTTTTGCAACTTACCGTAAATCCTTCGCTTAATAGCGATGATGCTAATGAATAATTAGTACTAACAAAAGTAATTTTACCAACAATACCATTTGCAGAAATAACACTCATGTTTTTCTTTATGCCATTTTTACTACCTACATTTAATGTAATAAAATTATATTTTTGATCAATTGTATTATTGAGCACTTTTGCAGGAATGTAGGTGTAGAAAATATTTTGAGTGCTAGAATCATCAAGAACTATAGTTTTATTGTAGCTTGTATCGTGTAAAGGATTTTTTTCAGATTGTAATTTTATTTTATTTTTCAATAAACTATTTTCAAGTAATAATTTTTCATTTACATTTTTTAAATCTAAATAGCTTGTGATGTTATTTTTTTTATTATAAAAATAACCAGTAAAGCCTCTTGCAGAATTAATATATGCAGCTCGATGAATAGAATTATTTCTTATGATAATGCTCATGCAAAACAATTCTAATATCAAAAAGATAAAAAATTTATGGTAATATTTTATTAATAAGAATAAGTTTCGCACAGTTCGTTAAAATGAAAAAAATTATTTCATTAAAAATGGATATTTTTCAAAATGTTTTAAAGCCATTCCAGTTCCTCTAACAACAGAACGTAGAGGATCGTCAGCAATATAAACAGGTAATTTTATTTTTGATGAAATTCGTTTGTCTAAACCTCTTAGTAATGATCCGCCACCAGTTATGTGAAGTCCTCTTCGGAAAATATCTGCGGCTAATTCTGGTGGAGTTTTTTCTAATGCTTTTAAAATAGCTTCTTCAATTTTAAATATTGATTTATCTAAAGCATCGGCCACTTCTTGATAGGTTACCATAATTTGTTTTGGAATTCCAGTTACTAAATCTCGACCGTTTACGGCTACATCATCTGGTGGATTGTCTAATTCTTTTAAAGCACTTCCAACAGAAATTTTTATTTGTTCTGCTGTTCTATCACCAATTAAAAGTGAATGATAACGACGCATAGCTTCTTTGATATCAGCAGTAAATTCATCACCTGCAACTCTTATGCTTTCATCACATACAATTCCTGAAAGTGATATAATTGAAATACCTGTTGTGCCTCCACCAATATCGATAACCATATTTCCATTAGGTTCTTCAACATCAATTCCTATTCCAAGTGCAGCAGCCATTGGTTCATGAATCATGTACACTTCTTTTGCTCCTGCTTGTTCTGCGCTATCTCTTACAGCTCTTTTTTCAACTTCAGTAATAGAAGAAGGAATGCATATCAACATTCTCCAACTTGGTGCCATCAAAGATTTTTTGGGATTGATAAGTTTTATCATTTCACGAATCATTCCTTCTGCGGCATTGAAATCTGCAATTACACCATCTTTTAATGGTCTTATGGTTTTTAAATTTTCATGCACTTTACCATCCATCATCATGGCTTTTTTGCCTACAGCAATAATTTTATTGGTAGTTCTATCCAAAGCAACTATTGATGGTTCATCAACAACTACTTGTCCGTTATGTATAATCAAAGTATTTGCAGTCCCTAAATCGATTGCAATATCTTGAGTAAAAAAATTAAATAATTTCATTGAAAAGTCTTAAAAATAAACAATTCTGCGAAGTTATTATGAATACCTAAGAAATAAAAATCAAAATTGCATTTTGGGTTAAAATTGTGAATAAATTTATTCACTATTTATCTAACTAAGGTGATATCACCCTTTTCTGTAAACTTACGTTTTCCTATTTTATAATTTAATAAATAAAAATAAGTGCCTACATCTGAATTTTTACCTTTATAAGTTCCATTCCATCCATAATCAGGCGTATTTGTTTCAAAAACTTTTTCTCCAAAACGATTATAAATACTTAGATTTTCAAGTGTAACATATTCGTTAGTTACAATAAATTTAAAGATATCATTTTTTCCATCTCCATTAGGTGTAAATGCATTTGGAATCATTGCATTTGTAACAAAAATAGTTACAGAGTCGTTGCTTCCACAGCCAAATTCGTTATCAACTTTGACATAATAAGTTGTATGTGTTAAAGGAGTTGCAACTGGGTTTTGAATAGTTAAGTTTGAAAGCGTTGGGTCATTAGTCCAAGTATAAATATTACCACCACTAGCATTTAATTCAATACTCTCGCCATATTTTATAATTTGATTTTCGCCAGCTTCTGCAACAGCTTCTGGATGCACTGTAACATTGCAAGTTCTTATACCAAAACATCCATCCTTATCTATAATTTTTATAGAATAAGTTGTAGACATATTTGGCTTTAAAGTAACAGTAGATTGAGTGTTATTTGTAATACCTGTGTTTGGCGACCACTCATAAATAACGCCTCCAGAAGCTTGTAAAAAAATACTATCACCAGGGCAAAATGCATCATTTGGAGGTGTTAAACTAAATGTATTTGTATCAACAACTAAAATAGAAATTGTTTTTGATACACTTTTATCACAATTTAAATTTGCTATAGAATTTGAAACTGTAATCGTGTAAGTAGTTGAAACATTTGGGTTTACAGTTGGATTCATTGTGTTGCTTCCTGAAATTATACCTGCACTTGGCTGCCAATCTATTGTCATGCTGGGTTGCCAATTAGAAATATTGGATTGAAGTTGTAGTGAATTTCCTAATCCACAAACTGTAGTATCTTTTAGGTTGATAATTGGATTTTCAATTTCAAAAACGTTGATAGTTTTATATGAAGTATCAGCTGAATTGCATAAAGCTGAAATGTTTGAAGCGATTAATCTTACGGTATATTGACCAGGCAAAGCATAAAAATGAGAAGGATTTTGAAGCGAACTGGTGTTTCCATCTCCAAAATCCCAATCCCAAAGTGAGGCAGAAGAGGACATATCTAAAAAATTTACAGTATCTCCTAAGCAAATAGAATCATTTGGTAAAATATCAAATAATGATGTTGCTGATGTATAGCCAAATAAAAATTTTACACTTGCTACATCCCATGAGCCACTTTGTTTAACTGGGCTCCAACTTCCTACAGAACTATAAACTCCTGTTGATATAGTACAAATAGATTGATAAATAATTCCTTGTGGATCAAAACGGCTACTGCCGCCATCGATATGATCACCAGCTTGTCCAATATCTGTTCCGTATAGCAATCCTGAAAACATAGGTTGCATCACCCCAATCCAAAATCCACCACCTACTTGATATGCATTTGCCGTCAAAGGACCTCCTGTGCCTTGTGTAGAAACATAAACATTTCCACAAACATCTAAAAGAAATGCAGTAGGCGAACCATCCCCAAAACGTGTACTTAAAATAGATGATGATAATGTTGGATTTAGTATCTCAACAAAAATAGTACCTGATGGTTGGTTATAAACACTTGGAGAAATTGGGTAGGTTGCTCCTGAGCCACAAATGTAAATATTGCCATTATTTTGATCAATTTGAACTCTATATGCATAGTCAAAACCAGCAGTGCCAATATATGTAGAGTTTAATAAAGTACTTCCACTGGAATTAAATATCGATACAAAACCATCCTGACTACCTAATGATGCCGTATGAAAAGCGCCTGCCGTTGTTGGAAAATTTGAGCTTGAAGTGGAACCACAAACTATAAGATTTCCATTATTTTTTTCTTTAATAGAATAAACTTGGTCTGTGCTGTTTCCGCCTAATAAACTAGAAAAAAGTAATGATGTACAAGTGGAATTTATTCGTAGAAATATTCCATCGGATATGCCACTAAATGTGGTTTGAAAAGCTCCAGCTGTAGTAGGAAAATTTGAAGAATTTGTAATGGAAGCTACTATAATATCGCCATTGTTGCAAATATTTACTTCATGGTTCGAAACGCCATCCGTTGCACTTCCTCCGATATATGTAGATCCAATTAAGGCTGTACCTGTTGAATTGAAATGGGTAATATATAAATCTTGTCCACCTGCATTTACTGTTTGAACTGCTCCTGCTAAAGTTGGAAAATTTGCACTAGATGTTTGTCCGCAAAGAATTAATTCATTATTTGTATTACAAATCATACTATTGGGAAAATCACTTGAGCTTCCTCCTAAATATGTAGAATATATCAATGCACTGCCTGTAGTATTATACACATTTACGCTTGCATCTATTGACCCTCCAAAAGTTGTTTGAAATACACCTACTGTAACTGGCCAACCAACCCCAAAACACTCGCCTCCTGAATAAAAATTGCCATTTAAGTCATAACATGCACTCCATCCAAATGTCATTGCCGTAGAACCACTATAAGTCGAAAAAACTAATGAAGGGTCGATAATTAATACCTCATTTTTGTTGTATCCTTCTGGAAATTCATAGCTCAATACATTGTTTACTAATTTATATTTACTAGCCACTTCTACTTTTTTGCCATCAATGATTTGATAGCAATAAGGTCTATTTTCAATAATTTCATTAAGTGAAGTTTTAATCAATAAAGCGCCTTCGCTGTTTATTAAAGGCAAAACACCATCATACTTCATTTGTATAACATTGGGATTTGCATTTTTTGCAACAACAAAATCATATTTTAAATTTGAAGTAGAATTATAAATTTTTAATTCAATGCCATTATATAAATTTTGATAAGAAATTTCGGAAAATAATGGCACATTGCCTTGCCATTTGTTTTTATCATTTCCAATAAAATAATTATTATAATTTGGTAATTTTTCTCTGCCATTCGTTTTTGGGTTTTTATTGGCGCCCAAAAAATTTATTTTATAAGCATGGCAATTTATTTTTTCATTGGTTACATCTTTTTCTTCATGTTTTAAATCGTGTATATGTTCCAAATCTTTTTGACTATAAAAAGTATATGCAATTTGATTATCTGCAAAATGAATGCTACCTCCGGGGACATCACATTTATAATTTACTATATTTTCCCATTGACCATTGTTTTTTATAAATTGAAATCTTGGGTTTTCTTTTGCAAAGCCAGTAAAATTTAAATAAAAAGTAAATAAAATAAAAAAGAATACATTTTTCATAGTTAAAAAATTGGGTTTGATATATAAAGTTAAATAGTTTTCTACATTTAAGACGATAAAAAACGAATAAAAGTTAGTAAAATTCTTATTTTTTCTTTTAGCTTTGGCTAAATTATATTTTATGCAAATAGGAATAGACATAGGTGGCACAAACACCGTTTGGGCCTTGGTGGATGATAATGCAAAAATTATTGAAACAGGAAACATTAAAACTCAGGTTTACAATGACATTAATATATATATCAATGCTATTTATGATAGTATCATTTCAAAAAATGTAAATCTAGCTTCTGTAAAAGGTATTGGCATTGGAGCGCCGAATGGAAATTTTTATACAGGTTGTATTGAATTTGCGCCCAATCTTCCTTGGAAAGAAAATATTCCATTAGCAAAATTAATCACCGAAAAATTTAAATTGCCTTGCATAATAACCAACGATGCAAATGCAGCAGCTATCGGCGAAATGAAATTTGGAGCAGCCAAAAATATGAACGATTTTATAATGATTACACTAGGCACTGGTGTTGGAAGCGGTTTTGTAGCAAACGGAAAATTGATATATGGGCACGATGGTTTTGCTGGCGAACTTGGACACACAATTGCTGTTAGAGACGGACGACCATGCGGATGTGGCAGAAATGGATGTTTGGAAACCTATACATCTGCGACAGGTATTGTAAAAACCGTAAAGGAATTTTTGAAAAATAACTCATCGAAAAATGCCCATCACCTTTTGCTCAAAGAAAATTGCAATGCTTATGATATTTTTCAAGCAGCAAAAGATGGCGATGAAATGGCTTTAGAAATTTTTGATTTTACAGGAAAAATTTTAGGTCAAAGTTTGGCAGATGCCGTGGCAATTACTTCTCCTGAAGCTATAATTCTTTTTGGAGGTTTAGCAAATGCAGGTAAATTTATTTTTGAGCCGACCAAAAAATACATGGAACTTAATTTATTAAAAAATTATCAAAATAAAGTAAAATTACTTCCTTCTCAATTGCCCGAAAACAATGTGGCAGTGCTTGGTGCAGCTGCTTTAATTTTAAATTAAAGAAATTATGCTGGCAATTTTTATTATTATTTTGCTTTTGGCATTAATGTTTTATACGCCAATTAAAAAAGATATTGAAGCGTATAATAATTACGATTACAAAATGGATTTTTTGCGGACCAATCATCGTTTTGAAAAAATTTTAAACAAATGCCAAAACAATTTCCACATATTTGGCGCGAAATTTTGATTCAATATTTTAGTTTCTACAATAAATTAAATAATACGCAAAAAGAACTATTTGAAAAAAAAATTATTCATTTTTTAAGTGGAACGACAATCAAAGCAATTGATTTTCAGATGACCGATAAGGATTATATTTTTATAGCTAGCAGTGCTGTAATTCCTGTTTTTCATCTTGAAGATTGGCTCTACCCACATTTAAATGAAGTTTTGCTTCATCAAGATTCTATTGAACATTTAACGCAAACACATAAAAATGATATGGAGTTGGTGGGGCTAGTAAATGTAAAATTATATCCTCAAATCATGCATATTTCTCGAAAACAACTTTGGATAGATATTAAATATAATACTGATGCTAATGTAGCACTTCACGAATTTATTCATTTAATCGATTATGATGATAGTAGGATGGACGGCATTCCCCTTTTGTTATTTGACAAAAAACATATTGTGCCTTGGGTAAAACAAATGATGCTAGAAATGAAATGGATTTATGAGAACAAATCATCATTGAACACTTATGCTGGCGAAAGTCCGCCTGAGTTTTTGGCTACAATTTGCGAACATTATTTTCAACAACCTGAGGATTTAAAACTAAAATCGCCAACTGTTTTCTATATTCTTGAAGATGTTTTTAAGAATAATTAATGATAAAAATCATACCCGATAGAAGAAAAAGATGATGATTATTGACTCAAATTTCCGAACTTTGCCTTTTTAGTAAATAATTTTTTCTATGTCAAAAGTTACATTCGTAAACCATCCAAAGCCTTTCAAAGAAATGTTGGATGCTCGAGTTCAAGAATATTTTAAAAATAATTTGATTGATGAAAAAGGCAATTGGAGTTTATATCATAAAGGAATTGTGTTGTTGGCTGTGGTTATTATTGCTTATTTAGCGTTGTTTTTAATTCAGCCTTTGTCTTGGATTCATTTAGTGTTGTGTGGTGTTTTAGGATTAGCAAAAGCTTCTTTGGGCTTCAATATGATGCACGATGCAGCACATGGAAGTTACAGTAAAAATAAAAAATTAAATGATTTTTGTTCGTTTCTTGGTGGCGATTTTATTGGTGGAAGCACATTTCTTTGGAAAATAAAACATAATATTTTACATCACACCTACACAAATATTGATGGCTTGGATGATGATATTGCAAAATATCCATTGTTTAGATTGAGCCCTAATTTAGAAAAAAAATGGTTTCACAAATTTCAATGGCTTTATAGCGTGCCGATGTATATGTTTACATCGATAAATTGGACATGGATGAGCGATTATTTTGTGATTTCGAAAATGAAAATAAATAACACCGATATCAATGTTATGAAACTTAGAGATCATTTTTATTTTTGGTTAGGAAAATTAATTAATGCCACAATATTTTTCTTCATTCCAATATTTTATTTTGGAATTATAAATACATTAATTGGATATTTTACCATGCATGCTATTCTTGGATTGGTGTTGGCGTTGGTGTTTCAAATGGCACATATTGTTGAACATACTGAGTTTCCATTGCCAGATGAAAAAACAAATAAAATTGAAAATGAATGGGCATTGCACCAGGTGTTAACCACCGCAAATTTTGCCATGAAATCAAAACTTATTTCTTGGTATGTAGGAGGATTAAATTATCAAATTGAGCATCATTTATACCCCAAAGTGGCACACATTCATTACCCTAAAATTAGTAAAATTGTACAAGATGTTTGTAAGGAATGTGGTGTGTATTACAATTCTTTTCCAACATTTGCTAATGCCTTGGTAAGCCATTTTAAAATGTTGAAACAATACGGTAAAACAGCTTAACTTTTTTTAAATACTAACAATTAATTAAGTTCGCAATCTTTTTTTCATTCCTACCTTTGAGCAATGAAAATTAATACGTTATTATTAATCATTTTTGCTACTTTTTTGTCTTCGAATCTTGTTGCTCAAAAAGATACTAAAATAAAAAAAGGAGATCCTTTTAAATCAAAAGAAGTCTGGAATCCTATTCCATTAAACCGTCAAGGTTTTCATGCATACATCGATAAAATTCAAAAAAATATTGATGCTATTGATGGTGCAAAAGATAATATGCTTGACTATGCAGGCAATAAACGTAAAAGTGAAATATTGACCGAATCGCTTTTTAAAAATGTTGATGCCTATCAAATTATTATTGAAAATTTAGATTTAGAACATTGGGATAAAGTGCGCCATTTAAAAGATTTAGAGGCAGATTTAAAAAATATTAATCAAGAATTCGACAATGGAAAAATTGATGAAATTTATGTAAAAGATAATATCAATGCTTACTTAGAAATTTTAAAACTAAAAATAGATAAAAAACCAATTGCTCCATTTATAAACGATAATTTTTCGGTAGGTATGTATGGACTTTTGCACATGTTTAAAGATGATAAAGATGCAGTGAGTGCATTATATAATAAAATCGTGGTTGCAGAACCTGAAAAAATGAAAAGCAGAATTGGTGAAATAATTAATGAACCAGCGGCGGATGTATTGATTACTAATTTAGCAAAAAAATCTCCAGGATTGATTTTAACTTACGCCACAAGCACATCGGTAGAAAGAGATTTGGTGATGAGAAATCAAGATCCTTTAGTAAAAACTATTGCAAATATTGCAACTAAAACTAAAAAACCATTGCGAGCATTACCATTTTTGGATGAATTACAATCAGGCGAATTGACGTTTGATGAAATGAATAAGATTATAGAAAGTCCACAATTGTATTATTCTCGATTAATAAAATCTAGATTGAAATCGCCAGCACTTGCACGACGAATTTTGGATAGAGATACTAAAATTGAAGCCTTGGTTTATGTAAGAGAAATGAACGAATTGCATGATAAAACCGATGCCATTCGATTTAAATGTATTGAAAATTTAACTGCCGCCGAAATGTATTATTTGATGGTAATGAGCAGCGATGAAATATACACCAGCACATTTACAGGTACATTTAAACGAATGATGGAAAAAATGGCACCTCAAGCGGGGGATCAATTTTTAGATTCTTTGAACAAAGATAAATTTCGAACTTTTATTAGAATGTGTGCAGGGTATAATAGACTTGATCAGTTTTTGGGCACAATGAAAGAAGAAAATAAAAATGTGTTGATGTCTTCTTTTGTAAAAAATATCGACCTAGACAAAGAAACAGATTTGGAAGATGCCGTAGATGTAGCAGATGCACTTGGAAGTATTTCGGATAAAAAAACATTAGAGTTTTTGCAAGGCGAAATTGAAAAAGATTACGAAAGAACGTATAAGTCGAATAATAAAAGGGGTTTGATTATTTATTTTTTATTGCACACGCTTACAGGTTCTATTCTTAATCCTAACGATTCTACAAATCAATTACAAGATGTGCTAAAAGTGCCACCGATAAATTATGTACCTTATGCTTCGTTAGTAAATGATAGTGGCGTAATTGTTGAGCAAGTTTTTTTCTATGGGGATGATGATGGCAAACAAAGTTTTGCAAATTTTCTGACCAATTTTCCTGCAACAAATTGGAAGCAAGAAAAAAATGATAAATGGATTCATTTGACTTCTATAAAAGGAAAACCAATAGAAGTTTTTGCAAATTTTCCTCTTGAAGAACCAAAAGATGAAGAAGCGCAAAATGCGATGATAGAATACATGTATAAAAATAATTTTTATCCTTCATTTGTTGTGCATCGTGGGCACAGTTATCATTTGCCCACAACAATTGAGCATTTGAGCGAACAAAATAAAATTGTTTTATTGGGTTCTTGTGGTGGCTATCATAATTTGGCAACGATATTGGGCATTTCTGCCGATGCGCATATTATTTCGAGCAAACAAACAGGAACGATGTGGGTGAACGACCCCATTATTCATGATATAAATGAAAAACTGCTTGAAGGAAAAGATATTAATTGGATAGAAATTTGGAAAAATTTAAATGTTGATTTTACAAAATCTGTACATAAAGATAAATTCAATGATTATGTACCACCTCACAAAAACATGGGTGCACTTTTCTTAAAAGCCTTTAAAATTCAAATGGAGGAGAATGGTTAAATTTATAAAAAGAAAATAATTTAATTTTCCTTTTGTAAGAAATCTGTTAAACTCATCAACTTAACTAACCATTTTATTTTTCAACTTGTCTATTGGATGTAAATTCGTACTTCTTAAAATTTTTTAAGAAACCAGAATTCTTCATTTAATAATTTTAAAAAAAATAATTGGATTATGAAATATGTTTTAACATTACTTGTTTTCATTTCTAGCCTTACTTCTATTCAAGCAAAAGATGGCTATAAAATAAAAGTAAAATTTACTGATGTAAAAGATAGTTTTGTGTATTTGTGTCATTATTATGGAAAAGCGCAAACGGTTTACAAAGATGATTCGGCACATTTAAGTAGCAAAGGTGAAGTTACATTTCAAAGCAATAAAAAAATCGAAGGAGGTATTTATATGATTTTATTTGCAGATCAATCGTTGAAAGTGGAATTGATGTTAAATAATGGCGATGATTTTGGTATTACTATGGCAAAAAGTGATGTTTTCAACACTGCAAAATTTACGGGTAAAAGCGAAAATGAGGAATTTTATAAGTACCAAAATTTTTTGGTAGGCTATGGTAAAGAATATGTGGAATTGGAAAGTAATTTGGCAAAGGCTAAAACAAAAGCAGATTCTACAAAAATATACGACTTATTAAAAGCAAAAGGGAAAACATTGAGCAATTATAGAAAAGATGTTGCTGCAAAAAGTAAATCTACATTGCTGTCTACAATTTTTATGGCAGTTGAAGAGCCCGAAATTCCTGAAGAGTTGCCCACATTGCCCAATGGTGATAAAGATTCATCTTATCCTAGAAATTTTTTCAAATCCAACTATTGGAAAACATTTAATTTTTATGATAATCGATTAATTTTTACACCTATTTATGAAAATAAATTGGCTTTTTATATGGAAAAATTAACTGTGCCAACACCAGATTCTGTAATAAAAGAATGCAAATACATGCTCGATAAAACAGCAGGTGCCAGCGAACAATTTAAATTTACCTTACATTATTTATCACGATGGGCAGAAGGTAGCAAAATAATGGGCATGGACGAAGTGTTTGTGTGGTTGATAGATAAATATATTTCTAAAGGAAGAGCCGAATGGGTAGACTCTGCTTCGATGATAAAATATGTAGATCGGATGAATAAAATATTGCCAAACATTATTGGCAAAGCAGCAATAGATTTGAACATGCAAGATTTGAACGGAAAAACAATTCCACTGTCAAGTGTTGATGCAGATTACACGATTTTGATTTTTTATAGCCCCACTTGTGGCACTTGCAAAAAAGAATTGCCCCTTTTTGATTCGTTGTACAAAGCTGCATTGAAACCCTATAATGTAAAAATCTATGCAGTAGATTCAGATGCTGATGCGGAGAATACAAAAAAATTAATTACAGATAAAAATCTAAACGAAGGCTTTATTTTTGTTAGCGACCCACAGCATATTACTAATTTTAGAAATTATTACGACGTATATGCTAACCCCACCTTATATTTGCTCGATAAAAATAAAAAAATTGTTGGTAAAAAAATAGATCATACCAACGTACTTGGATTAATAGAATATTTAGAAAAGAAAAAAACAAAAAAATAGAACGAACATGAAAAAACAATTAGGTATTTTATTTCTGACATTCATCGGTTTAAGCACTTTTGCGCAAAGCCAAAATTTATTTAAAATAAATAATAATGGTGTTACTAAAGAAGAATTTTTGAGAATGTATACCAAAAATTTGAGCAGCCAAAAACTAAATTTTTCCAGCGAAGCCATTAATGAATATATAAAATTGTATGCACGATTTAAAATGAAAGTGGCAGAAGCCAATGAAAAACAAATTGATACATTGCACAATATTTCCAGCGATATTTCTTCATACAGACAACAATTGGCTAAAACTTATTTGACCGACAAAGAAGTTACCAACAAATTGGTAAAAGAAGCTTATGATAGAAGTAAAATAGATGTAAGAGTGGCTCATATTTTAATTACGTTACCAAGA
>JAGNRR010000106.1 GCA_017988595.1 Chitinophagaceae bacterium | reverse complement strand
AAGTGATGGTTTGGATTATTGTATCATTAGTTTTGTTGATTACTTCTTTAATTTTATTAAACTTAGTATCAAATTTATAAAATGTTTTGTATTGATTATAATCATCATTGTATGTTATCGTTTTTAAAAAATAATTTCCTTTGTTATCGTAATTTCCAAAAATCACTTTTTCTTTAAATCCTTCTAAATCGTATCTCTTTTTTTCAATTAAATTATTATAAATGTCATACTTATATATACTTTTATCAGAAGGAATGCTCTTTCCTGAATAATAAAAACTTTCTTCAATTTTATTTCCTTTTTCATCAAATATTGGTATATATTTTCAAAAATATTTATACCACTCAAGTCAAAATCATCTATTTCAATTAAGAATCCTTTTTTATTATATTTTTTCTTAATTTCTAATTTTCCTGAATTTGTACTGTAAAAGTTTACTTCTTTTAATATCCCATTATTGTGATATTTACAAGACATTAATTTATTTTCCTCCTTTTCTAGCAAAAAATTTGAGTATCTTTTAATCTCAATTAATTTATTATTTAAATTATACCTGTAAACAAATTTTTGATTTAAATACTTGTCTTCATAATAATCTAAAATTTCAATTAATTGTTCTTTCCTATTATATTTCCACTTTTTATTAATTTCTATAATTTTATCTTTATTATAACTTTTCTCTTTTACTTTATTTCCATATTTATTAAAATGTACTATATTTTTGAAGTTCAAATTTTTTTCTAAGTTTTTTGAATCTCTTAAATCATAATGTTGTTCAATAAAGTATTTAACTTTTCTTTTTAATTCATATTCATTTCTATTTTTTTCTTTATGAACAACTTCTTGTGCAATTAATAAATGATCTAAAAAAACAACACAAAAGAATAAAATTAGAATGAACCTATTCATAAATTTTTATTTAAAATATCCATTTTTTATGTTTTCTTAAAAATCTTGTAAATAGATTTTAGATTGTGAATTTACATATTTCAATCATAATATTTTGATTTATTTATTGAAATTAAACAAGAATTTCTAGTTAAAATGTATACTCTTGAAAAATTTCTTTTAAAATCAACTCCAAATTATTTTTTTGAAAAGTTGCTTTAGCCTCTTCAGTATTTATTTCTATAAAACCAAAAGTATTATAGTGTACACCAAAAACTTTATTGGTTTCTACAAATTGTGCTGCACGAACAGCGTCATCAACGCCCATAGTAAAATTATCTCCAATCGGCAAAATGGCTAAATCTATTTTTGCCCAAAGTGGAATTAATTTCATGTCTAAAGTCAATGCCGTATCACCGCTATAATAAATTGTTTTATCATCAATTGTAATTAAAAATCCCATTGGATTTCCACCATAAGTGCCATCGGGCAATCCACTTGAATGTTGTGCCACAACACATTTTAATTTAAAATTTTCAAAGATTTTATTTCCACCTGTATTCATTGGATGAATATTTTCTATTCCTTTTTTCGAAAGCCATTCGTAAATCTCCCAACTGCAAACAACTGTTGCATTTGTATTTTTAGCAATTGCTTCGGCATCTAAAATATGATCGGCGTGCCCATGAGAAATTAATATATAATTGCAATCAATAGAGTTTAAATCAAATTTTTCTATCAATGGATTTCCTGAGATAAAAGGGTCGATAAGAATTTTGGTTTCATTGTTTTCTATCAAAACACAGGAGTGACCGAAGTAGGTGATTTTCATAAATAAATTCCTTTTGAAAATGAAAAATACATTTATTTCCAAAAAATAATTAATTTTAAGCCATGAAAAATATTTTATTCCTAGCCCTAGTTTTTATTTCTTGTATTACCATGTCTATTTCTTCTTGCGAAAAAGATAAAGGAAATAAATGTCCTGAAGATACTATGTGCACCGAACTATTTGCTATGATAACTGCAAATGTGGTGGATAAAAGTAACAATCCAGTTTATTTAACCACCTATCATACCATTTACGATGGCAAAGAACATATTTTTTTAAAATCGGATTTGAATGATAACAACTACACCATTTTGGATGATAGCGCCTTGGATTATATAAAAAACACCACAGGAGAAATTGTTTTTGAAGGCTACATCAATGGAACAAAAGTGGTGAGCGAAACGTATTTAGTAGGTGCCGATTGTTGCCATGTATTCAAAACAAAAGGCGCTACAACTATTGTTGTAAAATAAAAAAATTACTGCAAGTTCATAAGCCGGATTCTGTATCTAAGCTATCATTTATCTTGTTTTGTTGTCGCCAACAAAATCTTGCTGCCTACCCACAAACTTAAGCGAGCCGCTCTCAAACGTTTGCCTATTTGGCATTACAGCAACTGAGGTTTACCCTGCTTTTATGTTACCATAAAAACCCGTGAGCTCTTACCTCACGTTTTCACCCTTATCTCGTCAATAAATTGAAGGGACGGTTATTTTCTGTGGCACTAGCTTCTCGATTGCTCAAGAGCAGTTGTTATCTGCCAGTTTGCTCTTTGCTGTCCAGACTTTCCTCATTTTTATGTTTCAAAAAACGCGATAGCTGTTCTTGCAGTAATTTATTTTTTCATTAATTCAGCCATTGTTTTTCCAATGTCTGCTGGACTATCAACAACGCTGATTCCACATTCGCGCATAATACGCATTTTAGCTGCTGCTGTATCATCTTCGCCACCAACAATTGCGCCTGCGTGACCCATTCTTCGTCCTGCTGGTGCTGTTTGTCCTGCTATAAAACCAACAACAGGCTTGCGCATATTATCTTTTAGCCATCTTGCAGCTTCGGCTTCCATACCGCCACCAATTTCACCAATCATAATAATGCCGTGTGTTTCATCGTCATTCATCAATAATTCTACAGCTTCTTTTGTTGTTGTTCCAATTATTGGATCACCTCCAATTCCAATTGCAGTTGTGATGCCCATTCCTGCTTTTACAACTTGGTCTGCAGCTTCATAAGTTAATGTTCCAGATTTTGATACAATACCAATATTTCCTTTTTTGAAAATAAAACCTGGCATAATACCCACTTTTGCTTCATCGGCAGTGATTACACCTGGGCAATTTGGTCCTATTAATCTGCAATTTTTTCCTTGTAAATATTCTTTAGCTATCACCATGTCTTGAACAGGGATGCCTTCGGTGATACAAATAATTACTTTTATTCCTGCATCTGCAGCTTCCATAATGGCATCTGCAGCAAAAGCTGGTGGAACAAAAATAATACTAGTGTCTGCTTGAGCTTTTTTTACAGCTTCGGCAACAGTATTAAAAACAGGTTTGTCTAAATGCACTTGTCCGCCTTTTCCTGGTGTTACACCTCCAACAACGTTTGTGCCATATTCTATCATTTGAGTGGCATGAAATGTGCCTTCGGTTCCAGTAAATCCTTGAACGATTACTTTGCTATTTTTATTTACTAATACAGACATAATTATTTATTTATAAAATTGAGTGGCGCAAAAATAAGGTTTTAATTTTTATTTTAAGAATGCACGAATTATTAATTCTAAATTAATTAGACGTAGGCATAATCGCTCAAGTATTCAAAATCTTTAGTTAGTTTGCCGTTTTGGCAAATAGTGGCTTTTTCAATAACTTTAGAAGTGGTATTTTCTAATAAATGTGGCAATACTTCCAGCATTAAATGGCTGCCAAAATATCTGCTAGCATCACGTGGCAATTCATTCGGCAAATTATCTACCGACATGATATCAATAATTTGATTGTTGTTTTGAAAAGGCATTTCTTTTTCAAAGGTGTTTTTATTAAATCCAAAAACAGGGTCTTGAATTGTTGTTGCTTCCAACGTGCATGGCACTGAGCCATTGACATCGCAAGTGATATCTGCTATAACATTCATTTTAAAAGCAGGATTTTTTACATCTTTAATTTCAAAAAGTCGTGGTATATTTTTATCCCAATAGCCACCATTCATCAAAATATCAGCTACAGCAGTGTATTCCAAAAAAGTACAGCAATATTCACTAGCATTTTTATGAAAATCATTTCTATCATAGGAGCTGTCATCTTTTCTTGCATAAATATCTTCTCCTTTTAGCTGAACAAAAACGGGGTATTCGAATGTTTTATAAAGAAAATCATTTTTGCTTACTTGCTTAATATCCAAATATTGCATGATATCTATTACTCCTTTTGAAACCCGTCCTGTTCCCGTTAAAGCAATTTTAATATTTGGCAATTGAAGTCCTTCGTAGCTTTCTTTTAGTTCTTGAAAATTAGAAAGTGTATGAACTTTTTTTAATTCAAAAAGATTATTCTTTTTGCCATAAGTTAAAAGTCCATTGTGTGCGCCAACAATTCCTGCCCAGTAGCCAAATCCCAAAATACGTTGTCCATCATTAAATGTTAAACATTCATAATCGACAAGTTTTATATTTTTTGAAATTAAAGTTTGCATTAAACCCTGATTATACGATTGCTTTTTCTTGGTGTGCGAAAAAAAGAAATACGTTTTGTTTGGAATGAGATGTTCTTTTGACACTTCTTTTACACCAAATAAAATATCGCATTCGTTTAAATTTTCTTGAAGAATTAAGCCCTCATCCAAATATTCATTGTCTGTAAAACAACGATGAGGTGAGGATTGTATGAAAATTTGTACGTCAGAAAATTTTGCTTGAATTTCTTTGCATTGTTTTGGCGAAAACGCTACTCGATTATCAGGTGGCGTTTTTCCTTCTCTTATAATTCCTATCTTTGTTTTCATTATGGAGGCAAATATACAGCAAAAGCAATTTGAATATTTTGAACTTTATGAACTTTCGATTTCCTTAAAAGTGGATAAATCAATTGTTGAAGAAAAATATTATGGGTTGAGTAAAAAATTCCATCCGGATAATTTTTCGTTGAATGATGCCGAAATGCAAGCTTCATCTTTAGAAAAAAGTTCGGCTATCAATATGGCAAAAAAAATATTGATGAATGCTTATAAACGTTTAGCATATATTTTAAAAGAAAACAAAACCATCATACAAGATGAAAAATATGCGCTTTCTCCTGCTTTTTTAGGTGAAATGATGGACATTAATGAGCAATTGATGGAATTAGAATTTGAGGAAAACGAAGATGTCAAAGCGCAAATCATTAATGATTTAAAAGAAATTGAACATAATTTATTTAAAAAAGTGTCTTTTCTTTTTGAGCAAGAAACACTTGATATGAATTCAGAAAACTGCAACTTACTTAAAGATTATTATTACAAAAAAAAATACATTGATCGGATTAAAGAAAAACTGGAGGTGTGATAAAGTTACTACAAGTTGAAATCCTATTTTTTACCTAAACTAATTTTAATAACAAATTGCCATCGATACCTAAAAATTGATGAATTGCTTTTAAAAAAGTAACGCTGGGTTTTCTTTTTTTGTGCAATATTTCACTAAGCTGGGTATCGGTTGTTTGCAAAAGTTTTGCCAGTTCTTTTTGTTTTAGCTTTTTTTCAAACATTTTCAATTCAATTAAGCCTTCTAAAGTTTCAGGAAGTGGCATAATTACATTTACATCCTCCCAAGCCTTTACAATATTTGTAAACTTTTGCAAATCTTCATTTTGTTTTTTTGTTAAATTATCAAATCCTCCTTTTTCTCCAGCAATTAATATTTTTTCCATTTCTGCATTTGCCAAAAGGTATTCTTTTTTTGATACTTCTTTATTCATATTATACTTTTTTAATATTTTTTATTTTATCATATTCTTTGTGAGTGCCTATAAATCTTATATAAATGGTTCTAATATTAAAAAACATTAATACCACTAATCTATATTTATTCCCTCCAATGTTAAAAACAAATCTTTTATTTCCTACACTATCTACACTATTAAAATCGTTCTTAACTTCACTAAAATTATTCCAATTGCTACTCATTGCAATATTATACCAATTCATTAAGGGCTCTTTTGCTTTAGAATCTATTTCATAAAATTCTACTAGCCTTGTTTTTGATATAATTACCATTGATAACAAAGATAAATAAATATTCACAAAAACAAAAAATATTTTTGATTATGTAAAGCTAAATTTTATATAAAAAACAATAGAAGGACAAAAATTATGAAAACAAATGAAAACAAAGAAATATCAAAAACAAAGAATGTAGATTTTACAAGGGTTTTGGCAATTAAAAAAACCACCTAAAAGGTGGCTTTGTGCCCAGAACAGGAATCGAACCTGCACTCCGTTACCGAAACAAGATTTTGAGTCTAGCGCGTCTACCAATTCCGCCATCTGGGCTCTTGTTGTTTTTTTGAGAAGACAAATATAGAATTATTTTTTTAATAATAAATCTAATAATTTAAAAAACTAAAATTGATTAACTACTTACTTTTTGATATAATTATACTTAGATAAGTCTAAAGAATCATCAATAATTGAATTTTTAACCTGGATCTTTTTTTTGCTTTTCTTTTTTGCTGGAACATTTTCTTTTTCGCAATCAACACTTATTAC
>JAGNRR010000005.1 GCA_017988595.1 Chitinophagaceae bacterium | reverse complement strand
AAAGAAAAAAGTGCAATGAGGAGGAAAAAAAAACTTATTTTCATAAAATAGCATATTTATTTATAAAGACGAAATAAAATTACATTTCGTTGGTATAAATATAAAGTATTTTTAATGAAAGTGAAAAAGTTTTCAGCTTAAACTATAAAAATAAAATGGCCTTTAAGTCAATTTTTTTTGGTAATTTTATAAATTAAAATAAATTTAATAAATGAAAAAATTCAACTTTTTAATTACTTTAAATCTTGTGTTCTTTAATTTTTATCAATCCTTTGCACAAAGTCCTGGTAATGTAGGAACTGCAAATTTAACTGCATGGTTTAATGCCGATAATTTGCCATTGGGAAATGCAACAACATGGCAAACGGTTTATCCAACTGGGGCTTCGGCAATTACATTGACAGATGCAACTGCACCTTATGCAACAGTAACAAATACGCCAATAAGCAATGTGTCAAATTATAATAATACCATTAGTTTTTTAGGAAATACTGTTGCTGCGCCAATGTCATTAGAGTTTCAAGGTACTTTAAATTTATTAAATAATTCATCTTCTGTATCTACAGGTACTTTTTTTGCAGTTTACTATAATAACACAGCTGCAGCTGCACAACAAATTGTAGATTATAGAGAATCAACTGCCGATGCTATTCAATTTAGATGGCTATCACCTGCTGTTACCAGAATGGCAATTGGAACAACAAATGCATTGACATCATGCAGAGACTTCTCGGATGATGCTAAGCCAATGATTGCATCTTATAGTGGAAACAGAATAGTAATGAATGCCAGAAAAAAATCTTTAGAAACTACTGGAGGTATAAGTTCATCTGCAAGTACTGCTGCACAATTAGGTTTAACAGTTGGTTCTAGAAGAAATACATCGTTGGTTTATTCTGGCATGAATGAATCCTATATTTCAGAATTGATATTTTTTAATTCAAATTTAAGCCTTGCTGATAACATAAAAGTAGAGTCTTATTTAGCAATAAAACATGGTATTACATTGTTGAATAATGGTCTGTCTCTTGGTTTTTATAACTCTTCAAATGGAACAAATATTTGGAATCCGACGGGATTTTTAAATTATCATAATGATATTATTGGCATTGGTAGAGATGATAATAGTTTATTAAATCAAAAACAATCGCATACTTTTTCTGATTCTACTAGATTATATTCTGGCACGTTGAGTGCAACGAATATTGCAAATTCATCATTATTTACAGCTGATAATTCTTTTATATTAATGGGAAGTGATGCAGGGCAGCGCAATGAAACTGCAACGGCCACATTGGAAATGCCAGGTGGACAAAGCTTAATAAGTAGAATAGAACGTGAATGGAGAGTTACAAATACCAATATGGCAGATAATTACAGTATAGATATAACGTTAGATAATTTTACAAATTTTACTTCTTCGCCACCTAGTTTATGTTTATTAGTAGATGATGATGGAGATTTTTTAAATTCAACAGTTTTTCAAGCAGGGTTAACATTTTCAGTAAACGGAAATACTGTTACGGTTTCTGGAATTTCTACAACTCAAATTCCGTTAAACACAACAAGGTTTATTACACTTGGAAATAAATCAAATGTTACATTGCCTTTTGGCGGAACAACAGTAAGTAACGTTAACCCAATATGTCAAGGAGATCAAATCGTGTTAAGCTTAAGTGGTGCTACTACTTTTGTAGGTCAAACTTATCAATGGGAATCGTCTAGTAACAATGTTACTTATACACCAATTTTATCAGCAAATGCAGATACATATACGGTTACACCTTCAGCAAATACATATTATCACTGTATTGTAACTTTTGGAGCAAACAGTTCTACATCGAGTAATTTATTGATAAATATAAATGCATTGCCAATTGTATCGGCAACACCAGCTACAATAAGTGTTTGTGATGGAGATAATGTAACATTAAATGGCGGTGGAGCAGTATCTTATTCTTGGAGTGGAAGCGTAACAAATAATAATCCATTTATACCAACATCCTCGACAATTTATACCGTTACAGGAACTGATGCAAATAATTGTTCAAACACAGCGATAAGTTCTGTAACTGTAAATAGTTTGCCAGCTGTTGCCGTAAATCCTATTACAGTATTTAATTGTATTGGAGGTGCAAGTACAACATTGACAGCATCTGGAGCTGTAAATTATATTTGGAATCCTGGCGCAATTTCTGGAAATCCTGTAAATGTGAGTCCAGCTTCATTTACAACTTATACTGTAGTTGGTACCGATGGAAACAATTGTTCAAATTCTGCAACTGCAAATGTTGTGGTTACAAATCCAACTGGCGATTTGGCAAATTCTACAGTTGGAAATATAAGTTCTACAACAGGATTAGAGTGTAACAATGTGAGCCATCAAGATGGAATTAACTTGGGATATTTTGATGCAAACTGTAAATTAATTGCCAACGTAATTGATGCTATTGGAGGAAATGTGTTGGGAAATGTAAATACATGTGTGACTGTTGACCCAAGTGTTCAAAATGTAAATGGACAACCTTATTTAAGAAGATGGTTTGAAATAACACCAACAAGTAATGGACCCGCCAATGTGGTTTTATATTTAACACTTGCAGATTTTGTTGATTACAATGCTGCACCAGCTTCTGCAAATTGGCCTCCTTTGCCCTCAACAGGAAGCAATTTTGATCCTAATATTCTTAATATTAGAATTACAAAAAATGATGCAGGTGTATTAAGTGTAATTACACCATCTGTAAATTGGAATAGTGTAAGCAATCGATATGAATTAAGTTTTCCGGTAACTGGTTTTAGTCAGTTTAGAGTACATAGTGTAAATAATTTTAATGCACCTTTGCCCGTAATGTATAATGATTTTACAGCTCAAAAATCAGGTTCTGTTGCTATTTTAAATTGGACTACAGGCAATGAAGAAAACAATAAACTTTTTAGAATACAACGAAGTGCAGATGCTAAAAACTATATAACCATTGGTACAGTTAATAGCAAAGCCCTAAACGGAAATAGTAATTTAGATTTGCATTATAATTTTGAAGATAATAATCCAATGTTGGGAAACAATTATTATCGATTGGAACAAGAAGATATTGATGGAAAAATTAATTATAGCAGAAGTATTAACCTAAATTGGGGAGCAATTACAAGTACAATTTCAGTTTATCCAAATCCTGTAAATGATGTATTAAATTTAGATATTAATTGTTCAAAAACTAATCAAACTCAAGTGAGCATTTTGGATATGAGTGGAAGAATTATTTTGAGAAAAGAATCAAAATGTGAAGTAGGATTAAATAATATTAAGATTAATTTATCGCATTTTTCATCAGGATTTTATCAAGTTCAAGTTTTTGAAAATAATAAATTAATAAGCACCGAACGATTTACAAAAAAGTAAAATTATTATAAAGATTTAAAAGCCATTGAATTGTTTTTTAAAATTCAATGGCTTTTTTTATTTAGCAATATCTATTAATACTTTTTTATTTTTGATACGATGATCTTTAATTTTATTCAATAATCCATTTATTTTTGAACTTCGAATTGCTACAAAAGAGAAAAAATCTTTTACTTCTATTAAACCAATTTCTTCTTTTCGTAATTGACCAATTTGAGTAAAAAATCCTACAATATCTATTTTATTTACTTTATTTTTTTTACCAGCTGAAATAAAAAGCGTTGTCCAGTCTGCTTTTTCTGGCAATGGGAATTCTTTGTTAAGTATTAATTCTTCAATTTCGCTTGAAATATAAGTTGGTAATTTTTCCTCTTCATTTAAAATCAAAATTACACTTCCACTAGCATCCATTCTTGCTGTTCTACCATTGCGATGCGTAAAACTATCTTCTGTCATAGGTAAATGATAGTGTATGATATTGCGCACATGTGCAATATCAAGTCCACGAGAAGCCAAATCTGTACAAACCATAAAAGGCACACTGCCATTACTAAATTTAAATAAAGCAATGTCTCTTTCTTGTTGTTCCATGGCACCATGATAAAATACATTTTGAATGCCTTTTTGAGATAATGAATTGCTTACACGTTCTATAGATTCTCTGTGATTGCAAAAGATAATACTGGAGCGTGCTCCAAAAGAACATAGTAATTGAAAAAGAGTTTCAAGTTTATCTTTGCTGGGAGAAATAATAAATCGTAAATCTACTCCAGCAGAATTTGTAAGTTGCTCATCTAAAAAATTTATTTCTTGTGGTTTATTAAGTTGAATAAAATCAGGATAATCATCCAATATTGTTGCGGAGCAAAGAATTTTCTTTTCAATATTTTTTAAAGAAGATAGAATAAATTTCATTTCATCTTCAAAACCAAGTTCTAAAGATTTATCATATTCGTCTAATACTAAAGTGTGAATAGTGTCTAATTGAATACTTCCACGTCTTATATGATCTGCTAGTCTGCCGGCTGTTCCAACAATTATTGTTGGCGGATCTATTAAATTATTTTCTTCAATTTCTCTTTTGTGTCCACCATAACAAGTAGTAAGTTTCAAACCAGTTTTCAATGTGCGAAAAACTTTTTCTATTTGCTGTGCTAATTCTCTTGAGGGCACAACAATAAGACTTTGTGTGGTGCGTTCTTTATCCTCTAATAAATTTAATATTGCTAATAAAAATGCAATCGTTTTGCCGCTTCCTGTTTTGGAAAGCAACAATAAATCGCCATCAAGATTGCTTTTTTCAAGCGTTTCAGTTTGCATTTCATTGAATGCATCGAAATTTAGCAGTGCCAAAAGCACATTCAACTCTAAAGGATATTTTGCCATTTTGCAAAAGTAAGCTTTTCAAAGTTGGGCATGGTGGAAATAAATAACTAGACTGAAAATAAAGTTCCTTATTCAATTGAGTTTATTTAAATATTTTATTAATTAATTATTAATAAATGTCGTTTAAAAATAAAAACTGTCAAAACCTTCCTTATTTCCTCACCTCCACATCTTCCACTACATCTACAGGAACTTTAACAAAAACACCACCTTTGCCTACTTTTGCAGTTCCTTTTACATGCAATTTTATAGTTTTTGCAGTTAAGTTTTTAAATGCCGAGCCAACTGCTTTCAACGGATTAAAATTAATTATTATCGGAAAATCGAATGCTGAATTTGCGGGCACACTCATTGCTTCTGGCTGTTCTGCAATGCCCAAATACGTATCGTTTCCATAAACTTCCAACTGAGTTTCTTTTACATCCAACCCAAATTTATTTGGATTAAAATATTGCAATACGATGCGCATTTTTGCATTGTTCAATTGCAATGATTCCATTTTTGTTTCGCCTACGCCTTTATATTCAAGGTCTTTTATTTGATTACAAGATGATGCAATTATTGTAAAAAAGCTTAACAGAAAAAGCGTTGTTTTTAATTTATTGAAAATATTCATATACTTTATGGGTTAATTTATTTGCAATTTCGTTTGGGTCGGTAAATAATTTTTGTTTCCAATAAGGATCTATAATTTCTGTATTTATTGTAGAATGTATTAGCATCATTTGATTGCTCATCATACCCGATTGGATGAATAAAAAAATAAGTTTAGCCACTTTTTCATTTCCATTTTCATAAACCCAAACTTCATAAGGAAAAGTACCTTTTTCATTTTGTGCTTTTAGTACTTTATCGGGTTTTCCGTAAGTTATAAAAATGCGTCCTCTATCAGTTTGATATCCTGGCGTAGAACTAGAACCATAAAGTTTACTGGCTACATTTAATTGTTCAGCATATTTTTTCCATGCTTGCTCTGGATTTTTATTATCTCTAGATTTCCAAAAATTATAAAAAAAACTTTTCATCAAAGTCAAACTATCGCTAGAACTTAAATCATAAATTACTTTTTTCTCGATGCCTTGAGCTAAGGGGAAAAGAGCTAAAATATTTTTTTGCAAAATAGGCACACTATAATTTTGAACAAATGAATTTTCGAGATTTTCAGCCATTGGTTTTATTTCGTAATCACGAATAAAAACATCTTCCTTGTAAAAATTATTTTTGTTTCGCAAGCATTGAAAATTTAAAAACTGAAAAGCAACCACTTTCTTTGAAGGATCTTGACATAAAATTTCTATTTCATAGTTTCCACTTTTAACAACTGTATCATTGAACGGAATAAGATATACCAAAGTGTCTGACTGGTCTTTGCCTTTTTCATATTCAATAAAATAACGTTCTTTGTTTTTATTATCTCCTCCTTTACTTCGAATGGTAAATTTTAATGAATAAGTTTCTTTGGTAGGAAAATTAAAAATGATGTTCACCAGCATATCTTTTACATCAACATCAAAAAACGAATAATCTAATTTTGTATTCAACGATTGCTCATCCATAAAATAAGCTTCAAAATTTTTTACACTGTCTTGTTGCGCAAATAAAAAATTACTTTGCAAAACAAAAAAAATAATACAAAAAAAAGATAATCCTATCTTTGCCTTCATTGCACAAATGTAAGATAGCTATGACAGAAATTGCTTTAATGGAATGTGAATATTTTCCTTGTATTGATTGGTACAAAACCTATTTGAAAAACGATAATGTAATTATAGAACAAAATGAATTTTTTAAAAAAACAACTTACCGAAATCGCTGTTATATTACAGCGGCAAACAGTTTAGTTTGCCTGTCTGTTCCTGTTCAAGGTGGTCGAAATCAACGAACAATAATGAAAGATGTAAAAATTTGTAATGACGAAAAATGGCAACATTTGCATTGGAAAAGCCTTGAAGCGGCATATAGACGATCTCCTTATTTTGAATTTTTTGAAGATGAAATACAAGATTTTTTTTCTACTTCATTTAATAATTTATTAGAATTAAATTTAGCATCGCTAAAGCTGATTAATAATTTATTGAAAATTAAAAAAGAAATTGTGTTATCTAAATCATATGAAAAAAATTTTAATGACAATATCATCGATTTTCGTTCAACATTTTTACCAAGCGAACGAAAAAATAATTTATATAAAATAGAATACATACAACCCTTCTCGCCACGAAATGGTTTTGAACCAAATTTATCTATGCTCGATTATATTTTTTGTGTTGGAAAAGCAGATGACTTGCTTAATTTTTAAATGCTAAAAATCCTATAAAAGTTGCTAAAAAACAAATCAAAATACTAGCAAAAACATAAATAAGAAACATTGAATATTGTTGTTGTTGGAAAAGCAAAATTGATTCTTTGCTAAATGTTGAAAATGTTGTAAATCCGCCACAAAAACCAATTACTAAAAAAGAAATCAGTGCATTATTTTCAATATTATTTTTTTGAAAATAAGCTAATAAAATGCCAATTAAAAAAGAACCTAAAACATTTACAAGAAATGTAGCAAATGGAAATCCAGTTTTTGCCGAGGGCAAAAAAATACTAATGGCATACCTTAATATACTTCCAAAAGCGCCCCCTAAGCCAACTAATAAAACTTGATTCATAATTTTAATTTAATGGTTCTACCCAAGCATCATTTTCTTTCAATAAATTGATGAGTTCATCTACGGCTATTTCGCTAGGAATATTTTTTTTCACCACATCTTTATTTTTATAAAGTGTAATTTTCCCCACGCCGCTGCCCACATAGCCAAAATCAGCATCCGCCATTTCACCAGGTCCGTTTACAATACAACCCATGATGGCAATTTTCACACCTTTTAAATGATGTGTTCTGGCTCTGATTTTTGCAGTGGTTTCTTGTAAATCAAAAAGTGTTCTACCGCAACTTGGACAAGAAATATATTCCGTTTTTGAAATCCTTGTTCGAGTTGCTTGCAAAATACCAAAGGCAATAGAATTTATTTTTTTATAGGGTGTTTCATATTTTGCATTTCCAAAATGATGCCCCAAACAAATGCCATTTATAAAACCATCAAGCAACATTGCGCCTGTTTCAATTGCATAATGAACTAAAGACGATTCCATATTTTGATGTTCGCTATCCGAAATAATTACAATTGGATTTTGAACATTTTCTTTAATCAATTCCACACACATGCGTCTTATACTTTGCACATTGTTTTGATTCATCGTGCTTAAACAAAGCACCACAGTTTTATCTTCTTTACAAATTTTGAAAAGCACACTTAAAAAGTGTGGCGGATATACATTTGAAAAACAATCCAACATTACAAAATTTAATTTTTCACTTTTGTTTTCTGGTTTTTCATTAATAAATTGTGCGGCTTCAAAAATGGGAAAACAATTTTCCTTGTCTTTATTTTTTTGCCAAATGGCAGGAAAACAAATCACACCCAATGTGCCTGGCAATGAAAATGAAGGCACTTCGTTTACAAAAATATAATCGGCAGCCTGATCGCCAATAGTCCATTTATCATCATTTTTGTTATAGGTATAATCAATATTTTCTAAATCCGCTGGACTGATTTTTTCTATTTTAGAAATATCTGCAATCACTACAGGTGCATTAGTTGCACCAATATTCATTACAGTATTTGTAAATTGTTTTTTATATTCAAACGGCGAATAAGGTAAAGAAGAAATTGGTGGCACATCGCCTTTTTTTTCAATATTTAAAAAAGGCGCAATGATATTTTTACATACAGGCAATTCTATTTCTGGATCTTCTGTTAATGAAACACGAATGGTGTCGCCAATGCCATCGCTCAATAAAGTGCCAATGCCGATTGCACTTTTTATTCGTCCATCTTCGCCATCGCCAGCTTCTGTTACACCCAAATGCAAGGGATAACATTCGCCAAATTCATCCATCATATTTTGAATTAATAATCGATAAGCATGAACCATCACTTGCGGATTACTACTCTTCATACTCAACACAATTTGATGATAATCTTCACTTCGTGCGATGCGCAAAAATTCCATAGCACTTTCCACCATTCCAATTGCCGTATCGCCATATCTACTCATAATTCGATCACTTAGTGAACCATGATTAGTGCCAATTCGCATGGCAGTATTATTTTTTTTGCAAAGCAAAATAAGTGGTGTAAAGCGCTGCCGAATTCGTTCTATTTCTTCATTATATTCTTCATCGGTATATTCAAGTTGTTCAAACTTTTTTTTATCTACATAGTTTCCTGGATTTACGCGCACTTTTTCTACAATTCCAGCGGCTATTTCTGCAGCATTTGGTGTAAAATGAATGTCGGCAATCAATGGGGTATGAAAACCTTTTGCAAGTAATTCTTTTTTTATTTCTGCTAAATTTTCAGCTTCGTTTTTACTTGGCGCTGTTATCCGAACCAATTCTGCTCCAGCTTCAATACAACGAATGGTTTGCTCCACCGTTTCTTTTGTGTTCATCGTGTCGGTAGTCGTCATGGTTTGAATACGAATTGGATGATTTCCGCCAATGGTAATGTTTCCAATTTTTACTTCACGAGTTTTCAGTCTTTCATAAGTTGTAAGCGAAGGCGAATAATATTGCATTATGCAAAAATACAATTGCTTTTTCTAAATATTGTTGTCGAAAAATTAATATTTATTTTCTAAGCAGATCAATCTAGTAGTTTTGTAATTATAAAATATAAAAACAAGTTTATTTAAAAATAAAATATTTAATATTTTTACTTAATTTAAAAAAATAAATTGAAAACCTTTTGGAAAAAAAATTTGAAAACATAATGAAATTAAAGTCAGATGAAGGACTTCAATTTTATCTCGATAATCGAACAAAATTTACTCATGAAGCTATTGAAGCGGCTATTGCTGAAATGCAAAAACGTGGTCATCATTTTACAAATGAAGAATTGGAGAATTTTCAACAAGAAAATAAATTAAAACAAACAGTAAAAGAAAAAGAGTATAATAATTTTTTTGGAAATTATTGGAAAAAAAACGTTGTGAAAGACAAAAATGCACCTTTGTACTATTCTGAAAAAGCAATATATATTTTTACGATTTTATTTAGTGTATTATTTGGTTCTGTAATATTGGCAATTAATTTTCGTGATTCAAAATCTAAAAAAGGTATTTGGGAAGTTCTTGCTTTTGGAATTTGTTATACTGGATTACAAATTTGGTTTTTATCTATGATTCAACGTAGTAACACAGGGCTTTCATTTTTATTTAGTACATGTGGCGCTATGTTATTAAATCATTTCTTTTGGAAAAAATATATTGGAGAATCTACTAAATACAGAACAAAACCTATTTGGATACCATTAATTTTTGCTTTACTAATTTCTATATGTTTTCTACTTCTTTATTTACATTATGGTATTATTTAAAATAAAAAATAAAGAATCTTTATATTTTGAATATCAAATTTTTGAGTTTTCTCCTTATAACTAATAAAAATTATTAATAATTAAACATTTACAATATTTATTTATTCAATTCTTCAAATGCATCCTCAATTATAGGAAATTCAAACTGAAACCCTAAGTCCTCAATTTTTTTCGAACTTACTTTGGTGCTTTTTGTCAGTTCAGTTGCAAATTCGCCAAGCACTATTTTTAAAAACCAAACAGGGATATGAAACAACATCCAAAAGGATTTTAGCTTTTTTATTTCTTTAAAAAGCACATTGTAAGAAATAGGATTTGGTGCAACAGCATTAAAAATACCAACTTGTTTTTTCTCAATCAAATGAAAAAACATTTTTACTACATCATTGATGTGAATCCAACTCATTATTTGATTACCATTCGATGGAATTGCTGCAACTTTAAAATTTAATGACTGTATTAAAGATGGCAAAGCACCTTCGTTTTTTCCTAATACAATGCCTAATCTTAAAATACTTGTTGGCACGCCAAGATTTTTAATTTCATCAGCAGCATGTTCCCATTTTTGGCAAGTTTCTGATAAAAAGCTATTGTCGCCAAAGGTGTTTTCATCACAGAAATTTTCTGTCAAACCATAAAAACCAATTGCGGATGCAGAAATAAAATAAGTAATGTTTATGCGTTTTTCTTGATGCAGTTTTTTTAAAAACAAAATGGGCTTTACCCTACTTTCCAAAATTTCTTTTTTCCTATTTTCAGTCCATCGCCCTTTGGCAACATTTGCGCCAGCAAGGTTTATAACTATATAATTTTCAAATTTTAATGTAGTTGCAATTTCATTTTCTTCAGGATTCCAATAAACGAATTCTACATGATCCGTTTTAGAAACCAATTTTTTATTTGTTGTCAATACAATAACGGAATAGTTTTTTTTCAACAAAAAAGCTGTAAGTGCTTTCCCTACAAAACCACTACCTCCTGCAATAATTATTTTTTTTTCCATAGAAGTGAATTTGGTGCTTGTAGATAAAAAATTGTTTCTTTGTAAAAGAAAGATTATTTTTAATCTATTCCAAGCGTTTACAATGAATATGAAATTTTTTTTATTGATACTAAGTAGTTTTATACTATATCATCCTGTTTTTTCGCAAGATGTTTTTAAAAGTGAAAATTATACGCTTCAAGGAAAAGGGATTTCGTTTCAGCTCATTGGCAGTTTCAATAACGAAAACGTTCAATATGTTTATCATAATAGCAAACACAAAATTCTTTGGCAAAATGACAAACTAGAACTAACTCATGAAACTATACTTGAAGCCATTCCTGCTGATATTTCAAAACTAAAAATCTTAAAAAACAACGAAGTTCTTTTTGTTTTTTTTCAGGTAGAAAAAAATAAAATGACACATCTATTTGTTCAAAAAATAAATACAAATTACGAAGTGTCTTCTCCAATATTATTAGACAGTATTGCCCAAGACAAATCAATAGAAAATTTTGAAATTGTACATAGTGCTTCCGAAAATATTTTCTTAACTTTTAGCTGGAGTCAACAATTAGCAAATGAAAATGCTGTATTAACAGCTAAAGCTTGGGATGTTAATTTTAATGAATTAAATAATCTAAAACAAGAATTTTCTACAAATGAAAAATTCGAAATTGTCAATGCAGGCGTTTCCAATCAAGCCCATATTTTTTTAATCCTTGCCGAAAAAAAATCGACAAAAGGTACTGTTGAAGCAATTTCTTTTTTAACAAAATTAAAAAATGAAACACTAGCCATTGAGCAAGTAAACCTTAAAGGTTATTCTTGGAGCGGTGTGCAATTGGCTCAAAATGAAATTGATAATGACTTGTTTTTTATCGGCGGATTTTTTCATCAAAATAGATACCAAGCACCCGAAGGCATTTTTATGCTTGCTTATAATTTAAAATCTAAAACGTTTATAACCGAAAATTATAGCGCACTTTCGGCACAGCTGTCTTATAAAAAAGATGTATTGCGTGATATGCACATGCGTCAAATGTTGTTACAAGAAGACGGTGGAATTACATTTATTTCCGAAAAATACTATGATGTCGTTCAAACTATTGATAGAAATGCGGGCATGTCGATGAATATGGGCATGATGTCGCCGATACAAACTAAAATGATAAAAGAATATTACTATAATGACGTTATGCTTTTTTCATTTCATGCAGATGGGAAATTAAAATGGAGTCAAACGATTGTAAAAAATCAATTTTCGAGCGATGACAATGGCATTTTTTCTTCGTTTGGAACATTAATGCACAATTATGGCAATGTTATTATTTTCAACGATTTCAACAATCGATTTTCAAGAAACATGGCTGGCTTTATTTCCTCCGATGGACAAATGAGTATTAAAGAATTGCCCGATATGCCAAATGCTAAAACCGGAGAAGTAATTTGGCAATACGCCAAACAAATATCTAATAATTCAATAATTGCTCCACTTTTATCAGGCTCAAGTATTAGTTTTGTAAAAATTAAATTTTAGTGGTTCAGCTTTTTCAAAAAAACAATATTGTTGCTTTAGGATTTCTATTTCTTTTTGCATTTTTGCTCAATATCTCCTTTTTTTCAGATGTTGAACCCAATAAATTAGCCATTTTAAATTTTCATCAAGGTTGGTTTTTTTCATTAAATTGGTTGAAAGATTTCTATCAGGCAAATCCTCTATTTTATAAATTAGGTTCTATAATTATTGTTGTATTGCTGTCAATTTATATTCAATATGTAGTTGTTGAAGAAAAACTGGTAATACAAAAAAACTTTATGCCAGCTGCAGCTTTTATTATTTACACGTCAATTTTTTCTCAAATTATTTTTTTTAGTACAAGTACTATAGCGGCTATTTTAATTTTTCTTTCATTCACATGGCTGTTAAAAATACAAAACAAAACAAAAATTATTTTTGGGGCTTTAAAAATTGGTTTTGTCATAGGATTGGCTAGTTTTTTCAATGCCTATTATTGTTTTTTCATTCTTGTAGCATTAATTTTATTTACGTATTTAAGAAGTGTAAATTTTAGAGAATTGCTGGCTTTAATTGCAGGTTTTATTTCGCCTTTTTACTTTTTTTTCGGTATAGAATATGTATTGCATGGCAAAAGTATTTTTTTACAGAACAACATTTTCAAAGGTTATTTTCCATCAGAAATATTAAACACACCAGCATTAATTACATTTTTGTTTATTACACTTTTACTTGTAAATATGGGATTATATGTGCGTGTAAATGCTGAAGTGCGAAACGCAATGCAAATTCGCAAAAAATGGAATGCTGTGCTATTGTATTTTATTTTTAGTTTGCTAACTGCAATATTTCATCCTGCTTTTATTTCTCATAAATGGATTGCAGTTTGCTTGCCTTTTAGTATAATTTTATCAAGTGCTTTTATTAATAATCGAGCAAAATATAATACTTTTACGTTCTATTTCACACTTTTGAGTGCTTTAGTCATTCAATGGTTTTTGCAATAAAAATTAAAAAAGAATATTATGAAATTTGGAGTAATTGTTTTTCCCGGGTCAAATTGCGATAGAGATATGCAATTTGCATTGAGCAATGATTTAAAAGCAGAAGTAGAAATGATTTGGCATAAAGATGCCGCTTTAAATAATTTTTCAACAGAAGATTGTATTGTATTGCCTGGCGGATTTTCTTATGGCGATTATTTACGTTGTGGTGCATTGGCAAGGTTTAGTCCGATAATGCAAAGTGTTGTAAATCATGCAAACAATGGCGGAAAAGTTTTTGGGGTTTGCAATGGATTTCAAATTTTATGCGAAGCAGGATTATTGCCTGGAGCATTATTGATGAATGAAAATCAAAAATTTATTTGCAAAAATGTATACATTAAAGCTGAAAAAAATGATTCTTTAATTACCAAAAATATTGAAAACAAGGCACTCCAAATTCCAATAGCACATGGAGAAGGTCGTTTTTTTGCAAAAACGGAATTGTTAAACGATATTGAAAATAACAATCAAGTAATTTTTAGATACTGTAATGAAAACGGCGAAGTAAACGTCCAATATAATCCAAATGGAACCTTGAACGAAATTGCAGGCATTTGCAACAACACCAGAAATGTATTTGGCATGATGCCACATCCCGAAAGAGCAAGCAATTCAATTCTTGGAAACATTGACGGACAATTAATTTTAAAAAATTTAATGAATTAATTAATTTATGAAAAAGTTTTTTTTATTTCTTTTTTGTTTGATGTTTTCAACTGGTTTTTTGTTTGCACAAAACAATAAAACTATTGATTGGAAAATTACGTTAACACCTATTGAAGGAAAAGAAAATACCTATTTATTTGATGCTAGTGCAAAAATCGAAAAAGGATTTCATCTTTTTGCCGCCGATCCTGGAGGCGATGGTTTTCTTATACCCACAACAATAAAATTTGGAGGAACAGCAAAACCAAGCACCGAGACCTTGTTGGAACGAAAAGGAAAAATTGTAAGTTCGGAAATGGAGTATGTAGGAAAAGTAAATTATTATGAAAATGAAACCGGTTTTTTTAAAACCATTACATTTAAAACCAAAGGAACTTATACTGGCGAAATAGAATTTCAATCTTGTAACGAATCCATGTGTTTTCCGCCAGAAACCATCACCTTTCATTTTGACATCAATTAATTATTTAAAGAATTTTTATAATGAAAAAATATTTTTTATTCATCATCACCTTTTTATTTTCAATAGCTTCATTTGCTCAAATTATAACTGATGCCACAAAATGGAGTTTTGAAACAAAAAAAATCAAAGACAATGATTATGAATTTAAAGCTACTTGCTCATTAAAAAAAGATTGGCACATTTGGAGTTTTAATCCAGGTGGAGATGGGTTTTTAGTTGCGCCCAGTTTTAATTTTGATAAAAATAAAAACATTCAACTAGTAGGAAAACCACAAGAAAGCGGGAAATTAATAAATGAAGAATTTCCTGGTGTCGATGGTATTACACATTATTTCGAAGACAAGGTTGTTTATACTCAAAAATTTAAAGCAACAGATAATACTGAATTAAAAGGAAAAATTCGTTTTCAGGTTTGTGATCATAGTCAATGTTTAGCTCCTGAAGAAAAAAAGTTTTCTGTAAAAGTTACAGGTGTTGAAAAAGCAGCAACAGATACCGCAAAAACAGCTATCGCTCCTGAAGTAATCAATACAGACACGCCAAAAGCAACAGAAAATATTGAAGAAAACAATGTAGTAGCATCTCCAGCACCAGAATTAAAAACGGCCACTGAAAACAATACGACCAAAGGCGAACAACGAAGCAATTGGCTTTTATTATTAGAAGGCATTGCAGGCGGATTATTGGCAATTATTACACCTTGTGTTTTTGCCATGTTGCCCATGACAGTAAGTTTTTTTATTAAAAAATCAAAAGATAGAAAATCGGGAATAAAAGTGGCACTGCAATATTCGTTAAGTTTAGTCATCATTTTTGCACTTTTTGGTTTGCTTTTAACGCTGGTAAACAATAAAAATATTCTCTACGAATTTTCAACACATTGGGTAACAAATGTGGTTTTCTTTTTAGTGTTTTTAGTGTTTGCATTTTCATTTTTGGGTGCATTTGAATTGGCATTGCCTTCAAAATGGAGCACATTTACCGACAAAAAAGCAAACACAAATAGCCTTAGCGGTATATTTTTTATGGCGCTAACATTGGCTATTGTTTCATTTTCATGTACTGCACCATTTCTTGGCGGATTGATTTCCGAAATTTCTAGAGGAGCCAAAATTGGTCCATTTTTTGGTTTCACAGGATTTGGAATAGGCTTGGCAATTCCGTTTACGCTTTTTGTGGTTTTTCCGCAATTGCTTCAAGCCTTAAACAAACAAGGCGGATGGCTGAATGCGGTGAAAGTTACTTTTGGATTTATAGAATTGGCTTTGGCGTTTAAATTTTTAAGCAATGCCGATTTGCAAAAAAGCTGGCGTTTGCTGGACCGTGAAATATTTTTAGCCATTTGGATTGTTATCGCATTTGCTTTGGCAATGTATTTATTTGGATTAATACGTTTTAGACACGACAGTCCTTTGCCCGACAATGATTGGGGATTGCCACATTTAACCGTAACCAGAACAATGTTTGCTTTAGCCACTTTGATGTTTGCATTTTATTTAATTCCAGGCATGTGGGGCGCACCGTTAAACGGCATGGGTGCTTTTGTGCCACCAATGGGCACGCAAGATTTTGTGCTTTCGGGAGGCGGAAATAGCGGCGGAAACAATAGCGAAAGCCATGAAAATAAAAACAGGTATTTTGAACAATTTAAAATATATGAACCCGAAGTGGTAAAAAAACATGGCATGAATACCTATTTTGATTACCACGATGCATTGAAAGCATCTAAGGAACAAAAAAAACCAATCATGTTGGATTTTACTGGCATTACTTGTGTAAATTGTAGAAAAATGGAAACGCAAGTATGGAGCAATGAAGAAGTTTTTAATAAAATGAAAAATGAATTTATTGTGGTGTCGCTTTTTGCGGATGCTATTCAAGTGCCGATACCAGAAAGTGAGCAATATGAATCGAAATTTTTGGGAAGTCGAGTATTGAATTTAGGTCAAAAAAATTCCGATATTCAAGCAGCAAAATACAATTCTAATACACAACCATATTATTTTTTCATTGATGAAAATGAACATTTATTAGCGCCCAAAGGCTATGGCTACAATCCTGATGCAGCAGCATTTGCCAAACATTTAGATCAAGTTTTGGCGGCATTTAAGAAAAATAATCCGTAGCATTTGGTACAATATATATATATTGAAATAGGATAATAATAAAAACAGCTCCCACACTTGGGAGCTGTTTCGCTTTTATACACTTTTGACTTTTCGGAAGACCCCAGGGATACATAAAATTTTAACAATTTTTGCCCTTTAAAGGCTTGCGGTATTTCTACAAGGTCTTCCGCTGTATCTTTAACCTTATCCGTAATTTCTATAAGGTCTTCCGCATAATTTTTATACGTTTCCACGATATTTTTAAAGTCTTCCACCATCTCTTTAACCTTTTCCATGGCTTCTTTAAAGTTTTCCATGGCTTCTAGGATGTCATCCATTACTTCTGCATAGGCTTCCATTATCTCTACGATGTCTTCCGCTGTTCCTGAATAGTCTTCCGCCGTCGGAAAGGCTTTGCTGTATTGTATTTTGGCTATATTTGAAAATATTTAATGTGTGGGGTATAGAAAGAAGGGAAATGCGAAAATTTATGCGCTTATTTGCAAATTTTGGTGAAAACATAAACTAAGGGGTTGAAGAATTTTAGATATAGGAAATTTTATTAATAGAAAAATTGTACTTTTAAAGTATGGATACAAAGAATATAAAATATATCATCTTCTTTACGCTGTTGTTTTTTGCCTCTTCTTGTTGTAAGAAAGGCGTAACAACTTTTGTTACCGACCTAGAAATGATAAGTGCGGGAACATTTAAGCCAGGCACTTACTATATTTATAAAGATTCAATTACAGGAAAAGAGGATAGTATTTGGGTGGAAAGTTTTTATAAAGATATTAAACTTTCAAATGCTGAAGCTTACAGCAAAAAAAAAATAGACTATGATTGCGAAGATAAAGTTGAAGTATATTTATTAAAACTAAAAAATGAATCAAATAATAGTTTTGAATTTCAAAATATTACAACAATAAGAAGTACGACATATACTAATTTAAGCGCAAGATTATTAATTAAACCTTTTGTAGAAAATGAAATAGAAACAACTCATTATGGTTGGTATAAAAACGAAAAATTTTATCAAAATTATAATTTATTAAGTAATAATTATAGCAATGTTTATAATGTTTCTAGGAAAGAGGCTATTTATAAATCTTTGCAAGATACAGTATTAATAAATACTTTTTATTCTTCCCACACTGGTTTAATAAAATATTCAATTAAAACAGATACTTCTTTAGTTGTAAAAGAATTAGTTAGAAGCCATATTATAAAATAAAAAACTATGAAAAAGTATATCATTTTCTTTACGATGTTGTTTTTTGCCTCGGCATGTTGTAAAAAAGGTGTAACAACATATATCACCGACCCAGAAATGATAAGTGTAGGTTCGTTTAAAGTTGGAACATACTATATTTATAAAGATTCGACAACTAGCATAGAGGATAGTGTTTGGGTAACTTCAAATATTTCTAGCATAATTCCTGTTAATGCAGAGCTATTAGGTAAGAACTACAATAGAAAATGTGAAGATTTATTTGAAACAGTTGCATTGAAAATGAAAACAATAAATAATAAATATGGTGAATATCAAATTAGTAATAAAGGAATCCGCTTTTTTAATTATCCTATTCCTGAATTGATTCTCAAGCTTCCATTTAAAATAGGGGAAATTCCAAGCAGTACTTTTATTTTGAATAAAAACATTCAATTTTATCCAAGCTACAATCTAAATGGAATCAACTATGACAAAGTATATCAAATTGAATCTAAAGTGTTTATTGATAATACAAATGATACTACCTTTGGTACAACTTTTTTTTCTACCACTACTGGGTTGTTAAAATATTCAATTAAAACAGATACTTCTTTTGTTGTAAAGGAATTAGTTAGAAGTCATATTGTAAAATAAATTTACAACACCACATTTTGCACCAAACTGCTTTTGGTTGGATAATCTACTGTGTAATGTAAGCCACGACTTTCTTTTCTAAATTGTGCACTTTTTACAATCAAATAGCCAATGGTAATTAGGTTTCTAAGCTCGCAGAGTTGTGGCGAAAGCGTGGTGGTTCTATAGAGCATTTCGCATTCTTCGTGCAGCAAATCTATTCTTCGCATAGCTCTTTCAAGGCGCACATCGCTTCGCACAATGCCAACATAATCGCTCATTGTCAATTGCAATTCTTTGATGCTTTGTGTTATCAAAATCATTTCTTTGGGTTCGTGTGTGCCTTCGGCATTCCAATCTGGAATTTCTTTTTTGATATCAAATGCATCAATATTTTTCAAGGTATCTTTTGCACTTCTTGTGCCAAAAACCATTGCTTCCAACAAGGAATTTGAAGCCAAGCGATTGGCGCCATGTAAACCAGTGCTTGCTGCTTCGCCACAAGTGTACAATCGTTTGATGGAGGTATTGCCCATTTCATCGCATTGAATGCCACCACAACAATAGTGTGCGGCAGGAGCTACAGGAATAAATTGTTTGCTAGGATCTATGCCGATGGATTTACATTTTTCAAGAATGTTTGGAAAGTGATGATTAAATTTTTCGACTTCCATGTGGGTGCAATCTAAAAAAACATGTTCATCGCCCAAAATTTTCATTTCATTATCAATTGCTCTTGCCACAATATCTCGAGGTGCCAGCGAAAGTCTGTCATCGTATCGATGCATAAAATCTTCGCCTTTGCTGTTTCGCAATATTCCGCCATCGCCTCGCACCGCTTCGGTAATCAAAAAGGCTTGACCAAAACGTTTGCCAGCTTCATACAGCGATGTGGGATGAAACTGAATAAATTCCATGTTTTCTACTCGTGCTTTTGCTCTATAAGCCATCGCAATGCCATCGCCTGTGGCAATTTTAGGATTGGTGGTGGAACGATAAACTTGACCACATCCGCCTGCTGCCATCATCGTTACTTTCGATAAAATTTTATCGGTTCTATTGTTTTTTAAATTTAAAATATATAAGCCGTAACATTCTATGTCTTGAGTAGATTTGGTAACCAATTTGCCAAGATGATGTTGGGTAATAATATCTATTACAAAACAATGATCGAGCATTTCGACATTAGAAAAGGAATGAATTTTTTCGAGCAAAGTCTTTTCCATTTCCCAACCAGTGATGTCTTTGAAGTGTAAAATTCTATTTTCAGAATGTCCACCTTCTTTTCCCAATGAAAATTTGCCGTCTTGCAATTTATCAAAGTCGGCACCCCAACGAATAATTTCATCAATTCTATCAGGTCCTTCTTTTACTACAAATTCCACAACTTGTTCATCGCACAATCCATCGCCAGCATCCAAGGTGTCTAAAATATGTTTTTCAAAACTATCTTTTTCTCGATCAATAACGGTGGCTATACCACCTTGAGCATATTTGGTATTTGTTTCATTATCGTTCGTTTTAGTTAAAATCGTAATTTTTAAATCAGGATTGGCTTCAGCAATATGAATGGCATAAGTTAATCCTGCAATTCCTGAACCAACAATTAAAACATCTGTTTCCATTTTTTAAATATTTTATAACTTTTTCAAAGATAAAGGAAAATACTTTTAGTAAATTTACGTTTTATTGTTACAGCCTATTTTTATTCGATATATGAAAAAACTCATTCTTTTATTTTTATTAATTTCTATCAATACGTTTATCAGTATTGCGCAAACCACAACGGATTCAGTTTCTCGTTTTCCAAAACAAGTATATGGCAGACAAAAGCCATCGAATACAAAAGTAGAACCTGTGAAACCACAAGAAAAGGTTGTAGAAAAAGTTTTAACTAAAAAAGAAAAAAAACAATTAGAAGAAAAAGTAAGAAAAGAAAAAGCGGCAGCTGATAAAATCAAAAAAGAAAAAGCGGCAGAAGTTGTAGAAGAAGAAAATTTGCCTGTTCAAAAAATTGAAAAGCAAAAAGAGGATAAATCATATAAAATAAGAAAACTGGCTCCTGGCGAAAAAATAGATCGCTCCAAAAATGAACTAAAAATTTCGAAACCAAAGAAAGAACAGCCCGAATATAAAAGATTAAAAGAGCCTATAGAAATAAAAAAAATTGAAGAGATAAAAAATGATGAAGAACGTACAATTGATAAAAACACGATTAAAAAAACGGCTTTAGAAAAACAAAAAAAACAAAAAAATTATTCAAGTTGGTCCTTAGAAGAATGTATTGATTATGCATTGAAACACAATATTCAATTAAGCCAACAACAATTAAATAATAGATTAAATGATTTGATGGTTCAACAAAATAGAATGAGTCAATTGCCTAATGTTAATGCTGACGCAAGTTTGGGCAGAAGTTATGGACGCTCTATCGACCCAACATCCAATCAATTTGTAAATCAAGGATTTACGTTTAACAACGGCGGATTGAATGCGCAAATGTTGTTATTTGGTTTTTTTCAAAAACAATTACAAAACAAACAAAGTAAAAATTTGCAACAAGCTGGAACATTTATTTATCAGCAATTGGAAAATGATATTGCTTTAAATGTTGCCACGAGTTATTTAAAAATATTATTGTCTGAGGAGCAAGTAAATATTGCAAGAGCACAATTAAAAACCGATGAAGAACAAATAAAACAAACCAAAGAATTTGTTCGTAGTGGAAAACTACCTGAATTAAATTTAGCGCAAATGGAAGCGCAAATCGCAACAGACAATTCTAATTTGGTATCGGCAATAAATAACACTACGATTTCTATTTTAGAATTAAAGGCACTTTTGAATATGGATTTTGAAGAAGACATTAAAATTGAACGACCAAATATGGATGCCGTTCAATTGTTTGAACTTTATAATTCTACAGAGGCAGAAGATGTATATATTAGTGCATTAAAAACGCAACCAAATTTAAAATCACAATATTATCAATTGCTTGCCGAAAAAAATAATATTTCAATTTCAAAAGCAGCATTGTATCCACAATTGTCTTTAGGTGGCAATGTTGGAACTAGCTATTCAAGTAATTTTAGAGAAATAACAAATCAAAATTATATTGGCGAAACTACCGTCGGATTTGTAAATGTAGCTGGGCAAAATTTTCCTGTATCTGCACCAAACTATACTTTTGATACTAGAACAATTCCTTATTTAAATCAGTTAAATAATAACATAAGATCTAATATTGCATTGAGTTTAAACGTACCAATTTTCAATGGTTTATCTGCAAGAACAAATATTGAAAGAGCAAAAATTTCTTTACTCCAAAAAGAATTGCAATTTGAATCAGAAAAATTAAAATTAAAAAGTGATGTATATCGAGCTTGGCAAGAAGCCAATACCGCATCTCAAAAATATGCAGCATCAAAAAAATCAGAAACTGCTGCAAAACGCGCATTGGATTTTTCAATTCAACGATATAATATTGGATTGCTAAATACGTTTGAATATACTTCAGCACAAAACAATTATAATGTTTCACAAATAAATGCCTTGTCGGATAAGTATGATATGATTTTTAAATTAAAAATTTTAGATTATTATTTAGGCAAACCAATTAAACTTTAGTCATGAACAAAAAATGGATGTATAGAATTGTTGGAATTCTAATAGGGCTTGTTTTATTATATTTTATATTAAACAAACTTGGCATCATTTCAAAAAATGAAGCTATAGATGTGGCAGTAGAACCTTCAAAAAAATCTTCAATAATAGAATTGGTTAGCGCAAGCGGAAAAATATACCCTGTTTCTGAAGTTAAAATTAGCCCCGATGTTTCTGGCGAAATCATTTCATTAAATGTAGAAGAAGGCGATAGTGTGAAAAAAGGTCAAGTACTTGGAACCATTAATGCCATGATTTATAAAACCGCAGTAAATAAAGCACAAGCGCAATTGAATCAAACAAAATCATCGGTTTCAAATGCTTCTGCTTTAAAAAATCAAGCATTAGCTCAATTGCAACAAGCAGAAAATAGTTACAATAGAAGTCTATCACTTTTTCAAGAAAAAGTAATTTCAGTTTCGGAATTAGAAACAGCCGAAAGTGCATACAAAGTTGCATTAGCATCTTTTAAAGCTTCAATGGAAACCATAAAAGGTTCAAGATATAATGTTACTGGAGCACAAGCCGATGTAAGCGAAGCAAAACAATCATTGCAGCGAACTACGCTTTATGCACCAATGAATGGAATAGTATCAAACTTGTTTGTAAAAAAAGGAGAACGTGTTGTAGGAACAGCTCAAATGGCTGGTACCGAAATAATGCGTGTGGCAGACATGAGCAAAATGAAAGTGGATGTAGAAGTTGGTGAAACAGAAATCACAAAAGTGTCTATTGGAGATACTGCCAATATTGAAGTTGAAGCCTATGATGGAAAAATATTTAAAGGGATTGTTTCAAAAATTTCTCAAACAAATCCAAATTCAAACTTACAAAATGCAGCAACCTCAATGAACGAACAGGTTACAAATTATACAGTAAGTGTTGAAATTATAAATGAAAGCTACGCATTTTTACTAAAAGAAAATCCAAATCGTTTTCCATTTCGTCCTGGCATGAGTGCAAGTGTCGATATTATTACTAGCAAAAAAGACGATATTTTAGTAGTTCCAATAGATGCCGTAACCACACGAGAAGATGAAAATGCAAAAGGCACTTACAAAGAACGCATCAAAGAATATGTTTTTATAGACAGTAATGGTTTTGCAAAATTGCAACAAATAGAAACAGGTTTGCAGGACAATGAAAACATTGAAATTATTTCTGGTTTAAAATTAAATCAAAACGTAATCGTTGCACCTTATGCTGCAGTGGCAAGAAACTTAAACCCAAAAGATAAAATAAAAATTGTGAAGAAAGAAGAATTGTATGAGAAAAAAGAAGTCGAAGAAGAATCTCAATAATTTATCTTACAAATTCCCAACTAACCACACCCACACATACCGAAATATTTAAAGAATGTTTTGAACCTTGTTGAGGCACTTCAATCACTTTATCGCACATCGAAATAATTTCTTGTTGCACTCCATTTACTTCATGTCCAAAAACTAAAGCATATTTTTTATTTTCATCAATTTTAAAATCATTTAAAAAGATACTGTTGTGCGTTTGTTCAATGGCAATTAATTCGTAGTCATCATTCTTTAAAACTTGCAATGCTTCAACAGTAGTTTCAAAATGATGCCAAGAAACAGTTTCGGTGGCACCCAATGCAGTTTTGTGAATGTCTCTGTGTGGTGGTTTTGGTGTGCGTTCGCACAAAAATATTTTTTCTAATAAAAAGGCATCAGCAGTTCTAAAACAAGCACCTACATTATGCATTGAGCGAACATCGTCAAGTACCAAAACAATTTTATTTTTTTTTGAATCTTTAAATTCCTCAACACTTTTTCTATCCAATTCCGACATTGTTTTTTTCTGCATGCTTTATTTTATTTTTTTAAACATAAAACTATCTTTCAATTCTTTATCGTCAATCGTTCCTGAAATTTCAGCTTTCAACATTGAATCATTTAAAAAATGATATTGAATTCGTTGAGGAAAATCGTGTTTTTTATTTTCAAAAACAAACAAATTGTTGGCGTTTTTTTTACATTGAAAAGAAACCCGATTGCTGTCATTTTGATTGAATACTAAAGGTGAAAAAAACACGCCATGTTCATTTTCATAAAGTTCTATTTCTTCTAACACTTTCGAATTTGTAGG
>JAGNRR010000105.1 GCA_017988595.1 Chitinophagaceae bacterium | reverse complement strand
TATTACTTTGTTTCGACTTTAACCAAATTCTATTTTTCGAATCTTTATAAAGTCCCCAAATATCTAAATTATCTAATTTGTTTTTTAAATAAAGTGGTTTAAAATCATAACCATTAAAAACCACAATTCCCTTTTCTGTTGCAATCCAAATATAATTTTTTTCATCTTGCAAAATTTTATAACAAATATTCGATGGCAAGTTGTCGGCAACTGTAAAATGTTTGGAATTAATTGTTTGAGCGTTTCCAATAAAAAAATGGATTACTAATATTAATAATATTGTTCCCCTTTTTTTCATTTCACAAATTTAATCTTTTCTAATAAAATCAAACCAATGAAATCAATTTTGTAAGTTTAATATAATTGAAAATAGACTTTTCTCTACCCCATAAAATCATACTTCCATTCTTTTTGCACCACGCCATTTACTTTTATGCGTAAATAATATTTCATTCGATAGTCCAAATCATTTAGCGTAAAATCCCAATTCACATTGTGTTTTGTACGGAAACCATTTTCGGCTACAACATTTTTCAATAAAGCCGAATCTACTCTACTCACCAATTCATTGTTTTGATTATAAATAGCTGTTTCAATCAAGTCATTATCTTTTACTTGATACAAATAATGATTGCCGCTTGATATCAATTCTAAGGTGTTATAATTTCTTGCAGCTGGCAAATTGTATTGACTTGGTTTATATATGGCTACAGATTTCTTTAATGCTTTTCCTATAAAATGGCGCAATTCCATTACAGCAGCACTGTCTTCACCTGCAATATCATTTGGACTTGTTTTATTTACTAAACTCCAAAGTGCTTCTTGCCCGCCATAGTTTTGCATTTTTGTTTTTTCAATAATTTTACAAAGGTCTGCGATGTTTTTATTGTCGTAATTTTTTAATTGAAAAAAACTGCCCATTTTAGGACAAGCATTTTGCCTTTCACAACACATAGCAAACAAAGGAATTTCTTTTTTTTGTTTTGGATTCAACACAAACATCAATGTTTCTGTTACAATATGATCTTGTGCAGTGGTGTCTTCTTGCTCCAAATACAAACCAGGCTCAATATTGATTTCTAGTTTTGTAGAACTTATATTTTGAGCAGCCAACAATACACTTTTTCCAGTGTGGCTACCTTGACTCGAAAAAATAGCAGTCACTAATTTCTTATCCATTGCTTCTTGAAGGGAAATCGCATGAGAAAAAAAAGTAACTGTGATTAAAAAAAGAAAAAGAAATGAGGTTTTCATAATTGTTAAGTTTTTTTTAAGACTAAATATACAGTTGTTTTAGTATCTTTAACAACACAAAAAAATGTTAAAAAAAACATCCCAACTAAAACGCTAATAAATTCGTCTAAATAAATATGAAATTTAATTTTAGTTTAATACTATTCTTGTTTGTTTCTACAACTTTGCTGGCGCAAAAGAAAAGGAATAATGAGTTTGGTGTAACATTGGGAAGTTTAAATTATAAATTTTATAGCAAATGGTCTCCTTTTTACGGAAATTACTCAAATGATAATTTTTCGTACAGCACATTGTTTAATACAAAAAAAACATAAAATTTATTTTGACTATATTACACAAAATCCTCCTATAAATATAAAACAACTTTATTTGCCAGAAATTTATTTTAATAAAAAAATATACAAAAATTTTTGGGGACATTTTGCTACGCAATTTTACAGTTTAGAAGCCAAAAGTTATGAGCCAACTTATTCCTATTTTGCTTCTTTTTTAGACTATTATCAAAAATCTAATGTGATAAAAACAGAACTCGGCTTACAATACTATTTTTTAAATAAGAAAAAAATTAGTTTATATGCAGCTTCAAATTATTTAAGACTTTCGGAGAATTCATATAATAAATATATATTTGAAACTGATAATCCATATGGTATTAAATCAAGTGAGTATAAAAATAAATTTACTTTTCATTTCGTAAACCTAAAAACAGGGATACTTTATAAACCTTATAAAAATTATACTTTTCGTTTTGAAATTACAAACGAAGATTTACTTGGAAATTTTGATTACTTAAATTTTTCTGCAAGAATTCAGCTTGGATATATGTTTTAATTAAAAACTACTCATCATAACTAATACCCTGTTTGCTCAAAATGCCTTTTACTGCAAATGCAAAAAAAGCTAAATAGGCAAAACAAATTACAGGCACCCAATAGCTATTGTGAATGCCAATAATATCAGAAAGTTTTCCTTGAATTGGTGGCACAATAGCTCCACCCAAAATCATCATTACCAAAAATGCCGAACCTTGAGTAGTATATTTTCCTAAACCCGCTAAGGCTAATGAAAAAATACAAGGCCACAAAACCGAACAAAAAAGACCGCCACTTAAAAACGCATAAGTAGCTATTTGCCCTTCTGTAAAAATGCCAATAATCATTGCCAATGCACCAAACAAACTAAATACCAAAAGTGTTTTGGCTGGTTTATCTTGACTGATATAAAATGCAATTACTAAAACTAAAACACAAACCACATACCAATACATGGGTTTCATGTCATTAAGCACTATCGTATTTATTATAATTAAAACCAAAAATGTTAAAAGTGGAATAACAAGTAGTAAAATATTTTTTAAATTTTTGCTTGGCTTAAAAACATTAATAGCTCCTGCCCATCTGCCTATCATCAAACTTCCCCAATACATTGAAATGTATGCTGCAACTTTCGAAGTAGGTATTTCGCCAAAGGCTTTTGTTTTTAAAAGCTCACCAAGATTTGAACCTATTGCCACTTCCACACCCACATAAATAAATATTGCCAACATACCCAAAACCAATTGCGGATATTTCATTGCACCCCAACCCGTTTGATTTTTATTTGCACTAAAATATGAAAAAATTAAAGTGCCTACAATGACAAAAAACGAAACCAAGAGCCAAATAATTCGTTTATTTTCTAATGCTTTTTTCAACAACGCATCCGCTTCTTCTTTGGCATACGTTGAAAAAACAATGCTAAATGCTATTGCCAATAAACCTGTCATAATTAATAATGCCAATTGTGCTTTGCCTGCTTTTTCCACTACAGATTTATCTATTCCTGCGGGCACTTTTTTTGAAAAATAAAATAATGCTGCTGCTCCTAAAAACAATCCACAAACACATGCATATAAAATACTTACAGTGTCTAATTTTAAATTTTTAATCGCATCATCATTTGCTTTTGTAACTCCAAACAATGCCAAAGCAACAATTATTGGACCAATAGATGTGCCAAAAGAATTTACACTTCCACCAAGGTTTATTCTATTTGCTCCTGTGGCTGGATCGCCAAGCGAAATGGCAAATGGATTTGCAGCAGTTTGTTGTAAACTAAACCCAAAAGCCACCATAAAAAAACCAAATAACATTCCTGGATAAGTATTTGCATTTACGGCTATAATCATTACGATTGCGCCAATTGCCGAAAGCAATAATCCATAAACAATACTTTTTTTGTATCCCCAATCAGCCACCAAATCTTTTTGATTAAAATTGGCATAAATAAAAAGTAAAAGCGCTCCTACAAAATAGGCAAAATAAAATGCAAAATCTATTAGCTGACTTTGAAATTGATCTAAAGAAAAATAGCTTTTGCAAAAAGGAATGAAAACACTATTGCCCGCAGCAATAAATCCCCAAAAGAAAAAAACTACGACTAAAGTTGATAAAGCCGAATAGTTTGTTGGCAAATTTTTTGATTCAATTTTTAAATGAGTATTATTCGATGTGTCCATAGTGCCTTAAATAAATTTTAAGTGCCAAGATAGTATTTTTTTTGCAAGTACTTTATTTTTAATCCTTATAAAAAATTGTATTTTTACTTTCAATTATGACAAAAAAAATAACCCTTCTTTTATTATTTATTCCTTTAATAAATTTTGCTCAATTGCCAGTTAGTAAAATTGTGGTTTTTGATTTAAAGAAAACATCACGTAGTTATGCTATTTCAAATCCTACAACGATTAAAACATCAGGAGGATATACCAATCAACCTTACTTTAATATCGATGGCGAAAAACTTTATTTTGTAGGCAATACCAAAAAAAATAACAAAACCGATATATATGTTTATGATTTTTCTAAAAAACGACATCAAATAAAACAACTTACAAAAACAAAAAACGAATCAGAATATTCACCTCAAATTTCGCCCGAAGAAAATTTAATTTCTTGTGTAAGAGTCGAAAAAGATACCACCATTCAACATTTTTTTCATTATAATTTGAAAGGTAAAAACCCAAAAAATATTTTGCCTTCTTTAAAAACAATTGGCTACTATTCTTGGCTGGGCAGAAATGAATTTATCACCTTCAATGTTCCCGAACCATTTTATCTGATGCATTATATGCTACAACCTTTTTCGGCAGATACCTTGGCAGAAAATATTGGTCGTTGTGTGCTATATACCAAAAATAAAAATAGAATTACCTATGTGGACAAAAGCGATACATTGCATTGGAAAATAAAAATATTAAATCAAAAACGATATAGCCGAAGAAAAAACATGGAGCAGCTAGCCCAAGATGAAACCATAACAGAAACCTTAGCAGGCTCCGAAGATTATTGTTTTTTGCCCAATGGCGCTATCCTTATGGGAAAAGATGGTATCATTTATCAAAAAAAACAAGCCTTAACACACCCTAATAATGAATGGGAAGTGTGGGCAGATTTAAGCGCATATAAAATAAATGATTTTTATAGAATTGTCATTTCGCCAAATTATCAGCGATTGGCTTTGGTGGTTTTTGAAGGAAAGAAGCCGTAGAAAAAAAATAATATTCTTTTTATGGAATTTTAAAAACCGATGCATCATAGTAGAAATTAAAAATATATTTCTATGAAAAATGTAATCTCTCAAATCACTTTATTGACACTAAGCATAGTTTTCACTATCGCTTGCTCATCATTTTATTTCACTCAAAAAGAAATGAAATCACAAGCCAATTACCCCGATGAAATTGGCTACAAATCCACCAACAAAAAAACTATCGAAAAAGAACATCTCATTCTTAGAAGTGCATTTCAAAACGATTATTTCCACCAAAGCATTAGCGACGGACACTTTCTAGTAGAGCTCGAAGGTTTGGATATTATGGAAGATCGATATGCACATACGCCCTTAAACATTTCAATTGTTATTGACCGAAGCGGAAGCATGAGCGGCGATAAAATAAAAAATGCCAAAAAAGCTGCCAATTATGTGGTCGATATGCTTAGCGAAAATGATATTGTTAGCGTGGTGATGTATGATGGCGAAGTAAATGTAGTGTACCCATCAAACTATGTAAAAAACAAAAGTGATATTAAAAATAAAATTAATGGCATCACCGACAGAGGTGGCACAAATTTGACAGGTGGAATGTTAGAAGGTTATGCTCAAGTAAGAATGAAACACAGAGCAAATTACATCAATCGAGTATTATTGCTCAGTGATGGATTGGCAAACGAAGGCATTACCGATCCTTATGAAATAAAAAAAATAGTGCAAGGAAAAATCAGAAACGAACAAATAGCCATTTCTACATTTGGAGTAGGCAATGATTACAATGAAGATTTGATGACAGCAATGGCAGAAAAAGGCGCAGGAAATTATTATTTTATTTCAGAAGCAAATAACATTGCAGGCATTTTTCAAAAAGAATTGCAAGGCATCATGAATGTTGTGGCACAAAATGCACAATTAAAAATCAACATTCCAGATGGCATGCAAATCGATGATGTAGTGGGCTATTCATACACTCAAGAAAATAACCAACTTAGCATTCCATTACATACTATTTTTTCAAAAGACATAAAATCTATTTTGGTAAAATACAGCATGAGTCCTTCAAACTCAGATAGAGATGTAGAATTAAAAACAACATTATCATATGAAAGTCCAGGAAACAATAGAACTGAAAAATTGGTTGCAACAAATTATCTAAAAAAGACTTCCGATATAAATACGTTTAAACAATTTTATAATGAATGGGTAGAAGCTCAAATAGTGTTGAACGAAAGCAATCAAAAATTAGAAACTGCCATGCAAGAAATTGACAAAGGCAACTATGAAAAAGGAAAACAATTGGTTCAAGAAAATAAAGTGTACATGACATCAAAAAAATATTTAGTAGAAAAAACACCTGTTTTACAACAAGCAGAAACTACAAATGCCAATTATGATGAAAGCATCAAAGAAGTGGAAGTAATGTCAGTGTCGGATAAAAAGTATATTCAAAAAGCAACAAAATCCGAAAATTATAAAGTGAGAAATAGAAAATAAATTAAAATTATAAATTTAAAAAAGGAATCTAAATTTAATTAGATTCCTTTTTTTTATAATTCTTTTCGCAATCTTGCCACTGGAATATTGAGCTGTTCTCTATATTTGGCAATAGTTCGATGTGCAACATTATAGCCTTTTTCTTGCAAAATTTGTGTCAGCTTATCGTCGGATAATGGCTTTTGTTTATTTTCTTTTTCAATTTCTTCTGTTAAAATAGTTTTCACTTCTCTAGTAGAAACTTCTT
>JAGNRR010000104.1 GCA_017988595.1 Chitinophagaceae bacterium | reverse complement strand
GATTTATTAGAAAGAGGCGCACAAATAGTTGATGTGCGAAGCAAAGGCGAATTTGCAGGAGGACACATTCCAATGTCGATAAATATTCCATTAGATCAATTGCAAAGTGGTCTTTCAAAATTGGATAAGAACAAACCTATTATTGCATGTTGTGCAAGTGGCATGAGAAGTGCAAGTGCTGTTCCTATTATTAAAGCCAAAGGTTTTGCCGAAGTTGTAAATGGTGGCGGTTGGAATGGATTATATAATAAACTTGAAAATGCAATGAATTAAAAATTAAAATAAAATATGCAACAAAAAATTTCTATCGGAAGTGATCATGCAGGATTTGAATATAAAGTAGCCATAATTAATTTTTTAAGCGAAAAAGGCTTTAAGGTTTTAGATCAAGGATGTTATTCGTTAGACAGTGTAGATTACCCTGATTTTGCACATCCTGTGGCTGATGATGTCGATAATAAACGAGCAGATTTTGGCATTTTAATATGTGGAAGCGCTCAAGGTGTAGCGATTACAGCCAATAAACATCAACATGTGCGTGCTGCTGTAGTTTGGAGAAAAACAATTGCTGAGCTTTCTCGCCAACATAATGATGCTAACATTATTTGTTTGCCAGCTCGATTTGTTTCTTTAAAAAAAGCAATTAAATGCATTTCGTTGTTTTTAGAAACACCGTTTGAAGGTGGACGACACCAACAAAGAGTAGATAAAATAAGCTGCTAAAAAAAATCAGTAAAAGTTAATCAATGGTTGTAAATTTGCTTTGCAAAATTAGATACATTTAAAGCGAATGCAAAATTCATACAACGACCTCGTTCATCAAACTTTCGATTTTCCTCAAGAAGGTTTTAAAGTAGAAAACAATTATTTAAAATTTAATGAGCTTGATATCAAAAGTTTGATTGATAAATATGGCACACCTTTTAAGCTTACTTATTTACCCAAAATAGGCATGCAAATTAATAAGGCAAAAGACATGTTTCAAAAAGCAATTAAGAAAAATAAATATGATGCCAATTATTTTTATTGTTATTGCACAAAAAGTTCCCATTTTTCTTTTATCGTAGAGGAAACATTGAAACACAATATACACATCGAAACTTCATTTGCTTATGATTTAGAAATCATAAGAGCATTATATAAAAAGAAAAAAATTACTAAAGATATTTTTATTCTTTGCAATGGTTATAAAACCAAAGCATACACAAAAAATATTGCGCAACTTATCAATTCAGGATTCAAAAACATTATTCCTATTTTAGATAATAAAAATGAATTAAAAGATTATCAAAAAAGCATCCGTGCTTCAGAGCCTGTAAATATAGGCATTCGCATAGCTGCTGATGAGGAACCAAGTTTTGATTTTTATACATCAAGATTAGGCATTAGACAAAGAGATGTATTAGAATTTTATGTAGATAATTTAAAAGGCAATAGTAAATTCAAACTTAAAATGCTTCATTTTTTTATGAATAAAGGCATTAAAGATGATATTTATTATTGGAGTGAATTGCGAAAAGTAATTCATTTATATTGCCAATTAAAAAAAGTAGAACCCGAATTAGATAGCTTAAATATTGGTGGCGGTTTTCCTATAAAACACTCTTTGGGTTTTGATTACGATTATAATTATATGGCAAACGAAATAGTAGCCACAATAAAAAAAATGTGTAAGCAAAACAAAGTTCCAGTACCAAATATTTACACAGAATTTGGTTCGTTTACCGTAGGCGAATCAGGTGCTGTAATCTATTCTGTCATTGGCGAAAAAATGCAAAATGACAAAGAAATATGGTATATGATAGACAGTTCATTTATTACTACATTGCCCGACACTTGGGGCATTGGCGAAAAATTTTTATTGCTCCCTATTAATAAATGGCAAGAAGATTATCAAGAAGTTCACCTTGGTGGATTGACTTGCGATAGCCACGATTTTTATACCAGCGAAGAACATATTAATGCAGTTTTTTTACCAAAAGCAAATCTTAGTGATGCCCAAGTGCAAAACGAAAAAGATTATGAACCACTTTATATTGGATTTTTTCACACAGGTGCATATCAAGATCAGCTTGCAGGATATGGAGGAATAAAACATTGCATGATTCCATCGCCAAAACACGTAGTGGTGGAAAAAGATAAAAACGGAAAATTGGTTGATTGGCTTTATGCCAAAGAACAAACCTATCAAAGCATGTTGAAAATATTGGGCTACCAATAAATTTCTAATTTTGATTCTTTTTATTCGATAATATATTTTCTAAAAATTTTAACAAGGAATATAAATTCTTAAACCTGTTTTTTTTATTTTTTTAAAAAGAAAAAGTTAATTTGCAGAACATAGAATTTTTTTTAAAATGAAAAAGAAATCATCACCTCGTTATATTATTTTGGGAATTGCTTTTGTGCTATTATCTATATTTTTTATAAAAGCAAAAAATCCCGATGCCTATTTTGAAATATCAAAAAACTTAGAAGTTTTTACTTCACTTTTCAAAGAGCTCAACGAAAGTTATGTAGATAATATAGAACCAGGAAAATTGGTGAAAGTAGGTATCGATGCGATGCTTAATGAACTTGATCCTTACACCAATTACATTACTGAAGATGATATGGCGGATTATAAATTTCAAACCACAGGAAAATATGGAGGAATAGGATGCACGGTTTTAGAAAAAGATGGCTACATTGTTGTAGATCATCCTTACGAAAATAGTCCTGTTGTAAAAGCAGGTATAAAATCGGGCGATATTATTTTGGAAGTAAATGATAAAAGTACCAAAGGCAAAAGTCCTGATGACATGAGTTTAATTCTTAAAGGATCACCGGGTTCAAAAATTCAATTTTTGATTAAAGATCCAATCACTGGAATTGAAACTAAAAAAACTGTACTTCGAGAAGAAATCGATGTGAGTTCAGTGCCTTATGTGGGCATGCTACAAAACAATGAAATGGGCTATATTCGATTAACACAGTTTACACAACGATGTGGAAATTTGATGCGCAGCGGTTTGGATAGTTTAAAAAGAACTTATCCAAATATGAAAGGATTAATTGTAGATTTAAGGTATAATCCTGGTGGGCTTTTGGACGAAGCAGTAAATGTTTGTAATTTATTTTTGGGAAGCGGACAAACAGTAGTAAGCACCAAAGGAAGAATTAAAGAATGGGAAAAAGATTATAAAACTATTGGCACGGCTTGGGATGAAAATATGCCCGTTACTGTTTTGATCAATAACAATAGCGCTTCGGCAAGTGAAATTGTAGCAGGCACCATACAAGATTTAGATAGAGGTGTAATTATTGGCACTAGAAGTTTTGGAAAAGGATTGGTGCAAACGACTCGTCCACTTAGTTTTGATGCAAAATTAAAAGTTACAACGGCAAAATATTATACACCAAGTGGCAGATGTATTCAAGCAATAGATTACAACAACAGAAATAAAGAAGGTGCTACTGCAGAAGTGCCAGATAGTTTGAAAACAAAATTTAAAACCAAAATAGGCAGAACAGTTTGGGACGGTGGCGGCATCGAACCCGATATTAAGATTGCAAAACAAGAAGAAAGTTTAATGCTATCTACATTGTTAGAAAAAAATTTAATATTTGATTATGCTACTCTTTTTGTATCTAAAAATCCAACAATTGCAAAGGCTTCAGCATTTTCTGTAAGCGATGCCATGTTTGATGATTTTGTAAAATGGCTCGATAATAAATCGTATTCCTATAATACAAAAACAGAAAACGCATTAAAAGAATTTAAAAAAATTGCAGAAAGCGAAAATTATTTTGATGCAGTAAAAGCAGATTATGCAAAACTTACAGCAACATTATCTCATGATAAGAAACAAGATTTAATAAAATTTAAACCGCAAATAAAAAAAGCATTACAAAACGAAATTGTATCTCGTTATTATTATCAAAAAGGCATTATAGAAAATTTGATAAAAGATGATGAAGCAGTTCTTGAAGCTATTTCAGTTTTGAATGACAAAGCTCGTTATAAAAAAATATTGAGCAATTAAATTTCGTGTTCATATAAGAATATGATACGATAACGATTACATTTTAAGGCTTTAGATTACCTTTGTTATTATGCAATTTGATAGAAAAATTTTTAGCAACGAAGAATTAATTACAGTTTATAAAACACTGCTTTATCCTCGATTGATAGAAGAAAAAATGTTGAAATTACTTCGACAAGGACGAATCAGTAAATGGTTTAGCGGAATAGGGCAGGAAGCAATTGCTGTTGGCGTTACAATGGCATTGGATGAAGATGAATATATCATGCCGATGCATCGAAATTTAGGTGTTTTTACGACAAGAAAAATGCCACTCGAAAAATTATTTCTTCAATGGCAAGGCAGAAAAGAAGGGTATAGCAAAGGACGAGAACGTAGTTTTCATTTTGGAAATAATGAACATCATATTTGTGGTATGATTTCGCATCTTGGACCACAATTGGCAATAGCCGATGGTATAGCATTAGCTCATAAATTGCGAAAAGAAAAAAAAGTTTCAGTTGCATTTACAGGCGAAGGTGCCACAAGTGAAGGCGATTTCCATGAGGCTTTAAATGTAGCAGCTGTTTGGAATTTGCCTGTAATTTTTATTGTTGAAAATAATGGTTATGGATTAAGTACACCAACTACAGAACAATTTTGTTGTGAAAAAATTGCCGATAAAGGCATAGGATATGGTATGAAAGCCATTACAATTGATGGCAATAATATTTTGGAAGTGCTATCGCAAGTTAAAGCGGCAAGGGAATATTGTATCGAAAACCAACAACCCATTTTAATTGAATGTATGACATTTAGAATGCGTGGACACGAAGAAGCTAGTGGCGTAAAATATGTTCCACCACATTTGTTTGAAGAGTGGGAAAAGAAAGATCCAATTGCGAATTACGAAAAGTTTTTATTGAATGAAAATATTTTATCTGAAGATGAAAAAATAGCGCTTTATGAAAAACTAAAAAGCGAAATAAATAATGATGTAGAAAAAGGCTTGGCAGTAAAACCGCTTACACCAAATTTGGCTGAAGAATTAAATGATATTTATGCGCAGCATAATTCTATAACAAGCAACACTGCACCGTTAGAAAAAACAGAAATGAAATTTTTTCAAGCAATTCAAGACGGCTTGCGAGAAGCACTTTATCGATTTGATAATATGGTTTTTATGGGGCAAGACATTGCGGAATATGGTGGCGCTTTTAAAATCACCGAAGGTTTTGTAGAAGAATTTGGAAAAGAAAAAATAAGAAATACGCCAATTTGCGAAAGTGCTATCGTTGGGGCATGTTTGGGTTTGTCCATCCAAAAAATGAAAAGCATGATGGAAATGCAATTTGCCGATTTTGTAACCGTAGGGTTTAATCAAATAATAAATAACCTAGCAAAAATTCATTATCGTTGGGGGCAAAATGCCGACGTGGTGATTCGAATGCCAACAGGTGCAGGTGTTGGTGCAGGACCTTTTCATTCCCAAAGTAACGAAGCATGGTTTGCACACACCCCAGGATTAAAAGTGGTGTATCCGTCTTCGCCCAGCGATGCCAAAGGACTATTATTGGCTGCTTTTGAAGACCCCAATCCTGTATTATTTTTTGAACACAAAGCCATGTATAGAAGTATCAGCGGCGAAGTGCCCAAAGGTTATTACACCACCGAAATTGGGAAAGCAAATTTAGTAAAAGAAGGGAAAGAACTTGGAATAATTACTTATGGCATGGGTGTCCATTGGGCAATGAAATATGCCGAAGCACATCCTGAAATAGACTTAGCAATTTTGGATTTAAGAACTTTATTGCCTTTGGATTACAACGCTATAAAAGAATTGGTAAAAGCAACAGGAAAAATAATTGTATTGCACGAAGATTGCCTTACTGGAGGATTTGGCGGTGAAATAAGTGCATGGATATCCGAACATTGTTTTGAATATCTTGATGCGCCTATTTTGCGTTGCGCTAGTTTGGATACACCAATTCCATTTGCTATAGAGTTAGAAAAAGAATTTTTGGCAAATGCTCGATTTGATGAATGTGTTGATAAGATAATGGCGTATTAATTACATATTTCTTTTCAATTAAACTAACTCGTCATTGCGAGCCTGCGGCGCCATCTATTTTACGTTTTAGAGTGACACACTTTGTTCGCAATGACATAAGGAAAGATAAAAAAAAGTTAGAGGATGTTTATTACCTGGTTTACTTTTCTTTTTGTCTTGATACAAAAAGAAACAAAAAAATCAAGTTTTAAGAGTAAAAGCTACTCCAATATGTTTTCGGCTAAAATTTCTAAACTCATTCGCATATAGCGAATTCAAACACTATAAATTTTTTGACGCCTCAATCGTTTTTCCGCTTAACGCTTTTTTTTCGAAGGACGGTCATTTCTTTTTAACTAAAAATTTCTATAAAAACAATTCGTCATTGCTGCGAGAAAAGATAAAAATACAAAAAAAAAGAGTAGAGATAATAACTTTATAATTCAAAAGACGTAAATTTGATTAGAGAAAGATGAAACTATAAATAT
>JAGNRR010000103.1 GCA_017988595.1 Chitinophagaceae bacterium | reverse complement strand
CTTGCAGGAAATGCATCAAAAGATACTTTGGTAAAAGAAAAAAAATCCAATAAAAAATCAACTTTTGAAATCGCAATTCGATTATTGGATTTAGAAAATATTCATTTTAAGATGAATGATGACTGGCAAGGGCAGCAAATGCTTGTGGATTTAAATGAATTAAATTTAAACATAAAAACATTTGATGTATTAAAAAATAAATTTGGGATTAAAGAATTACTTATCGATGGTGCTAGTTTTAATATGCAAAATTACCATGCATTGAAACCCAAAAAAGAAAGAGATAAAAGCGATTGGGGGACACCATTTAATCTTGATTTAATTTCATTAATAGCAGATAATATTGATATCAAAAATACACAATTTTCATTTCAAGAAAAAGGAGAGGAAATAAAAAAAGGTTGGTTTAATCCTAAATATATTTTAGCAAAAGACATCGACTTAAATTTAAAAAATACTGAAATTATTGCAGATACTATATTTTCCAATATGGTAAATTTTTCGGCAAAAGACGAAAGTGGCTTGGAGGTAAAAAAATTAAATGCAATGGTAAAATTGAATTCAAAAGAAGCGCATTTGTCAGCAATGAATTTACTAACACCGAATTCAACTCTTCAAGGAAGTTTTACCATGCTGTCAACAAATTTTCATTCATACGAAAATTTCATTGAAGATGTTTCAATGGATTTAAAATTAAATAAAAGTAAGCTATCGAATAAAGACATTGCTTTTTTTGCAGAAGATTTGCGAAAGTATCCAATAGAAATTGATATTGATGGTCATGTGTCAGGAAAAGTTGATAATTTAATAGCGCATCAATTAAAATTAAAATCTGGGAATACAAATTTTGATGGCTCTGCAAAAGTGGTGGGTTTGCCCGATATAAAGAACACTACTTTTTTAGTTTTATGTAATAATTTAAATACTTCAGGCAATGAGTTGAATAAATTTGTGCCTCAAACAAAAGTTGATGAAATAAATTGGGCTGCATTGAAACAAATAAATTTCAAAGGAAATTTTTCGGGTAAAATTGATGATTTTAAAACTAAAGGAAATTTGAGAACTAATTTAGGAAATAGCGAAATGGATATTGCTATGAATTTTAAAAATAAAATTCCAAAATATGAAGGAATCATTAGTACCCAAAATTTGCAATTAGGCACAATTATAAAACAAAATGAATTGGGTGCTATAACAATGTCTGGAAAAATACAAGGCGAAGGTTTTGATTTAGATCATCTAAAAGCAAATTTAGATGCACAAGTATCGTCGATAATTTTTGATGGTAAAACATATCAACAACTTAAGATAAATGGTATTGTTTCCAATAAAGAATTTGATGGAAAATTTATTTCCAATGATCCTACTTTAAATATAAATTTTGATGGAAAATTAAACCTAAGAGGAGCAAATCCTAATTTTCAATTGAACTCAAATTTTGTACGAATAAATTTAAAAAAATTAGGATTAACAGAAGAAGAAATAATTGTTTCGGCAAATGCTGATTTGAATTTTGAAGGCAAAAACATTGATAATTTTATTGGTTTTGCAAACCTTAGAAATATTACAATTGAAAAGGGTAGGGAGCAATTTTTTGTAGATAGCTTTTTTATAAAATCGCTTTATAATTCTGAAAATTTAAAAGAATTAGACATTACTTCTAATTTAATGACAGCAAGTTTTGTAGGCGATTTTAATTTAAGTAAATTGCCAAAATCTATTCAAGGCTTTTTAGCGCATTATATGCCACAATATATTAAAATGCCAAAAGGAGAAATAAGCAAAGAACTATTTGCATTTGATATTTATTTGAAAAATGTAGATCAACTTTTAAATACAATTGCACCCGATATCAAAGGACTTTCTGGCACTACACTTTCAGGAGGTTTGAATACTGGAAAACAATTTATAAATTTTGATGGATTAATTCCCTCATTTGGATATAAAGAATATGAATTAAAAAATATACAATTATCAGGACTTGGCGATATTAATGATATTAGAGTAGATGTAAACACAGCAAATTTATTGTATAATAAAGAAGCCTTGGTGCCACAAATAAAGAGTTTTATTTCGATGGCTAATGATACTGCATTTTTAAAAATCAATACAAATTCATCCAGCGATATTTTTGGTGATGCCGTATTGCAATGTAAAGCGTTGGCATTAAACGAAAAATTATTTGTTGATATTTTGCCATCTTCAATAAATTTAAAAGGTGATGAATGGCTATTGTCTAGTGCAAGAAATTTAATTTTTCAAAAAAACAAAATTGATATCAAAGATTTACAATTTGCAAATGGGACACAAAAAATAATAATTAATACGAATCAAATAGGCGAAGAAAATAATGCCGAAATTATGGCTAATGAAATAGATTTAGAACGAATTTCGGCATATGTTGGTTATAAAAATTCTATTTATAAAGGTCGTGTGAAAGGAAATATCAATATCGATAATTTTTTAGTTAAGCCATTCATTAGAGCACAAATTGAAAATACATCACTTTTTAGAATGAATGATGACACCTTAGGAAATTTCAATATTGTACTTGATTATGATATTGAAAAACAAGCTTTAGAAATTAAAAAACCATCGTTTTTGGCATTTGATGAAAGCCGATTGGATTTATTAGGAGGATTAAATGTAAAAGAAAATTTAATTGATATAACAGCTAATTTTAATCAAACACCAATTAATTTTTTAAGTCAATATATTGGTGAGTTTATTGATAATCTAAAAGGCAATGCTACAGGAAAAATTGTTGTGAATGGAGCATTAGACAAGCCTGATTTGAATGGCGATATAGAAGTTGATAATGGGAAAATGAAAGTGTTATTTAATGGAGTGAGTTATGCTTTAGATAAATTAAAAATTCATGCAAATAGCAATAGAATAAATATTGAACCCACAATTTTAAGAGATGAAAGATCTGGAAGCGAACAAGGAAGTGCGCTTTTGAAAGGTTATGTATCGCATAATAATTTTGATAACATAAAATTTTTTATTGATATTGATTCCAAAAATATTTTGGGTTTAAACAAAACGGCGTGGGATTATGATATTTTTTATGGCTACATTCCTACAGAATTATCAATGAAAGTTAGAGGAGCTTTAGATGATATCAATATGAAAATTGATGCAAAGCCATTGAAAAATTCTAAATTTTATATGCCTATAAGTTCCTCAAGCGATGCTTCGAGTTATGATTATATCACATTTGTTGATGTGGGAAAATTTCAAACAGAAACAAAGAAAAAATCATCTAATTATTTTAAAGTAGAAATGAATATTGATGCCACACCAAATATTCAAGCAAATATAATTTTAGATCAAAGTACTGGTGAGGAAATTTCGGCTTTTGGAAATGGAAAATTAAAATTAATTGTAGATTTAGGAAATTCTGTAGAAATGTACAATAGCTATGTGATCAGCGAAGGGAAATATAAATTGAATTTAAAAGGTTTAATAGCACGGGATTTTGATATCGAAAACGGCAGTTCAATATCATGGTCTGGTGATCCTTATAATGCAAATATGGATGTGACTGCGGTGTATAAATTAAAAACAAATTTGTATCCATTGATTAGTGCTGAAGCAAATTCTGGTGCTATTTCAGATGCTGATATTTATTCTTCAAAACAAAATTATACAACTAATGTATCTCTAAATTTGCGTGGTCCTTTATCAACTCCTGAAAAAATTTCTTTTGACATTTCACAACCCGATAATAAAAATATTGGTTCGGCTGCAGTAAATAAATTAGAACAAATTCAATTAGATGAAAATGAATTGGTTTCTCAAGCAGGCATGTTGCTTTTTACAGGTCAATTTAAATCTCCAGAAAATGGAGCCAGTGCAGGAAATATTTTATCTTCAACAGGATTGTCAACAGCTTCGGATTTGCTCGGCGCATCGCTTTCGCCATTATTAAATTCTGCCTTTAATAAAATAACAGGTTTGCAAAATATTTCATTAAATGTTAGTTATAAAAATTATAATGTAATTAGTGCAGAAAATGAAAATAGAAATACTGCAAATGCAAATATCACCGGTTCATTTTTTAAAGATAGAGTTATTTTGGATTTTGGAAATAGTGTTGATTTTTCAGCTAATCGTTCGGCTCAAAATTCATCAAATTTTACTTATGCTGGAGATTTTAAAGCACAATATTTAATTACCGAAGATGGTAGAATGCGATTTAATGCATTTAGAGTTAGCAATTTTGATTTTGTAGATAATCGCCCTGTAGTAAGAGGCGGAATAGGATTTTCTTACCGTAAAAGCTTTAATAATTTTAAAGAACTTTTTGTGAAACCTATACCAAGAAAATATTTGTTAGAAATTCCTAAAAAAGAAATAGATACTTTGTCATTAGGTATTTTGAGTAATTTTCCTTTTGCAATGATGTATTAATCATTTAAAATATCATGCCCTAATTTATCTCTTTTAGTTTGCAAATATTTTTTATTATGCAAATTTGGAATCATTTCCAAAGGAACATTCTCGACAATTTCTAAACCATAACCAAGAAGTGCAGCACGTTTTTTAGGATTGTTAGTCATTAATCTAATTTTAGAAACATCAAGACATCTTAAAATTTGTGCGCCAATTCCATAGTCTCTTTCATCCATTTCAAATCCTAAAGATAAATTTGCTTCTACAGTATCCATTCCTTGTTCTTGTAGTTTATATGCTTTAAGTTTATTCAATAAGCCAATGCCTCGTCCTTCTTGATGCATATATAAAACTAAACCTTTTCCTTCTTTAGAAACATTATGCATAGCAGCTGCCAATTGTTCACCACAATCGCATCGCATGGAATGCAAAATATCTCCAGTAAAACAAGAACTATGTACTCGAAGTAAAACAGGTTCATCGATATCCCAATTTCCTTTTTTCAAAGCATGATGAAGTTCGCCTGTTTTGACATCACTAAACGTTATCATTTCAAAATCGCCAAATTCTGTTGGCATGTTTACTCTAATTTCTTCTTTTACTAACAGCTCTTTTTTTAATCTATAATCTATCAAATCTGCAATGGAAACAATTTTTAAATTATGTTTACGAGCAATTTCCATAAGTTCGGGCAAACGAGCCATGGTGCCATCTTCATTCATTATTTCTACAATTGCTCCTGCAGGTTCAAAACCAGCTAGACGAGCAAAATCTATTGCTGCTTCAGTGTGTCCGGCTCGACGTAAAACACCTTCTCTTTTTGCTCTAAGCGGAAAAATATGTCCAGGTTTTCCAAGTTCTTCTTTTTTAATATTAGGGTCAATTAAAGCTTGAATTGTTTTAGCTCTATCTTGTGCCGAAATTCCCGTTGTGCAACCATGACCTAATAAATCTACAGAAACAGTAAATGGAGTTTGGTGCAATTCGGTATTTTGTTGAACATCAACCATGAAATTTAAACCAAGTTCTTCGCAACGATCTTCTATCAAAGGAGCACAGATTAAACCACGCCCTTCTTTGCTCATAAAATTAATAATTTCAGGTGTTACATTTCGTGCAGCAGTCAAAAAATCGCCTTCGTTTTCACGATCTTCATCATCAACTACTATAATTAATTTTCCATTTTTAATATCTTCAATTGCACTTTCTATGGAATCCAACATACTTTTTTTTGCAAAGATAAAGCTTAGAAGGAAAAGAAAATTTGTTTTTTAATTTTAATAATTAAGGAAATAAAAAGCTTAATTTTTTATAATTTTTTGTTGGCTTTTTCTATTTTTTGATTTCAATTCTAAAATATAAATCCCATTAGAGAGTTGCTCTACATCGATGTAGTTTTTTATTTCAAAAGGTTTATTTTCTTGAATTAATATTTTTCCTAAAAGATCAGTTATTTTAAGTTGTTCAATATCTTTAATGCTAAATGATGTTGATTCAACATACAAAAAATGTTGAGCTGGATTTGGATAAATATTTATATCCAAAGTAGTAGGATTAATTTCTTTTAAAGCATTTGTTTCTGTAACTCTTTTGTAAAAATGCAAACCACCAAAACTATTTCCTGCTATTAATTCTGGAATACCATCATTATTTAAATCGCCAAAAACAGGAGTGAAATTATTTCCCGTTTTTATATTAGCATATGTAGAATCTGTTCTTGAAAAGTTTCCAAAATTGTTCACAAACGAAGAGTCAAAACGTTCCATATTTCCAATTTGGTTACCAATCAATAATTCATCTTTATTTGAAAAATCCATAATAGAAATTGCTGGTGCACATTGACCTAAATCAGTAAAATATTTCGCAGTTTTATAATCTCCTAAATTGTTTTTTATCAAATTATATGTTTTTTGATTTGGTATTGTAGATACATCCTTGAAAAATGCTAAATGACCTGTATCATTTCCAATCAATAAATCTTTTTTTCCATCAAGATCAAAATCGTAAAAAATAGGCATGGCTTTACCGCCAACAGTTATATTTTGAAAATTAGAAGATGTTAAATTTAATATTGGTGTAACAGAATTTGAAACTGCTGAATTTTTATAAAAATTCAATGTACCATTTTTCAAACCAATAATAAAATCGTCAATGCCATCACCATCGGCA
>JAGNRR010000102.1 GCA_017988595.1 Chitinophagaceae bacterium | reverse complement strand
TTGCAGCCAAAGGTTTTTTGGCGGCAGATGCTACGCAATTGCTCAATATTGCTAACGAAATACGCACTCGAAACCAATTGCAAGAAAATGCCAAAGCCAACCGCCCTGTTACTACGCAAGACCGCATTGTACAGTATAACAGTGTTTGGGCGCAAATACAAGATATTAGCCTAGCCAGCAAAGTGGTTTTTGCCGATAACCCTGCCAAGTATGAGCAATATTTACTTTATCCGCAAAGCACCGAAAACACTACGGTAAATATTACGGTGCTAATAGCCGAAACCATAGAACCCATGGTAAATGCTACAGTGTTGCTTACCAACACCAGCCTAAGTGCTAAAACAACGGATGGCGAAGGCAAAGCCTCTTTTAGCAGTGTGGATATGCCCGAACTATTGAATGTAAAAATTACCTCAGAGGGCAATGCTGTTAGCACCTTCGACAATCAAAACATTACCCCTGGCACTACCAACAATATTAGTTTGGAAGCGGTAGTATAGATTAAGTACTATGAATTATGTTTTAAAAAACGCCCTAGGAATGGGGCGTTTTTTTTTATCTTTAGCTGTCTTCCTTAGCTTTATGAAAAAGGAAACAATGTAGTAAATGTTTGTTGGTGGAAATACAAAGGCACAAGTTGCTTAAGCACTTTTGCAACGCCTCAAACTTGCGCTAGTGGGGAGGTGAAAAAAATAAATTTCGTTTTTACTAACGAATTGAGATTAATTCTCGTCAATTGATTTAAAATTAACTTTTATGAGAAAATTATTTACACTACTTTGTATTCTATTAATTTCCGCTCATTTAATTGCTCAAAGAAATAAAATGCAATTAAAATCTCTATCCAATAATTATGAAAATGAAGATGTTAAAAAAAATAGTATTCAGATTAAATTAATTTCAACACAAGATTTTAATCCAGAAGATATATATGGATTTTACCCACCTCATGAAGTTACAATTTTTGATTATAGTTTTGGCATCTATTATCAAAGATTACTAAAAAATAAATTTCATGTTATACTTGGAGGAACTTATAACATGCACAATAAATTTGAATTAAAAAAAGAATGTAAAAATTGTGTACTACCAGTTTCTCCATTAAGTGGATATGGTTTTCAAAACGAAGTAGGAATAAGATATTATTTAAAAGAAAAAAAAGATTTTAAAATTATTACAGAAATTGGATTTACAACTTATTTTTTTAATTCAATTGGAGAATATAGAATTGAATATTTTGATGATACTTTTAAATTCTCAATTTTCAATACCTGTTTTGGACCATACTTAAAAAGTGGTTTAGAATACAATTTAAGCAATAAAATATTTTTTACTAGTTTAATATATTTTGGATTTTATAAAAGGGATTATAAAAGCTACAATGAAGGACATATTAATCTTTATGATAAAAAAACAATATACGAAGAAAGTAATTGGAATAAACACCTAAATTTTGAACTTCGATTAGGTTATAGATTTTAAAAATCTTCGAAAATAACATTCCTATCTATCAGGCAAAAGTTTTAAAAAGCGAATAATCACTTCCCCAACACATCCTTTTTACTCTTTGGTCTTTTTGCTTCTTCCCATTTATAATCGGGCAAAAAACGGTCAGCATCTTGTATTTTATCCATCGGTATCATTTTGCCTTCTGGATCATTTTTTATCAAAATCCGTTTTACTTCTTTGTTTTTAAAAAATGCATTTATACTTGCCCCTTTGGAAATATTTAAACCAATATAGGCTTCGGAATCGTCTTTGCCATAGTATAAACTTTCAGCATTTTGATCTACAAAAACTTCGTTTATTTCGCCATCAACAAAAAAACCCGTGATGTTTTTCCCTTTCAATTGGTCATACATTTTTGGGTATTTGGTGTCATTTACTAAAAATGCATTTTGCAACAATTGCATTTCTTTCATTTTATTTTTTTCGGTAAAAAGAAAAATAGTATCGCCAATCGCTTGTTGTTTTTCACTCCACAATATCGGATTTTTATATAATCTAAAAACAGAATCGGCTTGGGAATAACTCATGCTATCGGCAATCGCCTGCATCGAATCCGAAAATATTTTTACATGCTGATAGGTAATAATTATTTTTTTCTCTTCCCTACCCAATTCTTGTGCTTGCTCTACATGCAATAAAAAAAATGGCGATGCATCTTTATCAATTTTGTTTTTTGTTTTCAAGCCCAACATATTTACGTCTTGCTCATAACAAGTAATCATGGTGTCGCCGGCTATAAACAAACTGTCTTTTTCGATTAATGAAATCAATTTTGGATTTTTGGTGGCTAAAGAAAATTTACTAAATTCATTGTATTGCAATTGCCCAGCAAGCAATTTAGATTTATTATTCGTATCAATTACAACAACATTTCCTTGTGCATTGCCATAACCCAATTTTCTATTAAATGAAACTTGTTCGCAGGTCAATGTTGTGCCTTCTTTTTTGTCTATTACTTCTACTTTTCCTTTGCCAAAACCTTTGCCATTTTTTTCATTAAATTTTAAAAAATTTCCAATCACATATTGTTCATTATTTTCAATCGATGTGCGAGAAGTAAATTCAGCATCACCTGTTTGTTCATTATAAAAACCTTTTTTGGTTTCCATAGTACCGTTTTCGCCAACAATAGTAGATTGATTTAGAAAACGAATCATTTTTGTTTTAGTGTTATAAGTCAATTCTTCGGAATCGATATTGTATTCGGGATTTGTAATCACCACATTGCCCACAAAATGCGAATTTGATGATTTGCCATCATAAGTGCCCACATTGCTCGAAACGGTTGTATTTCCATTTTCCAATGTGCCGCCATATTTATATTTTCCAATCTTTGTTCTTAAATTATATACCAAATCATCAGTGGTCAACGTTTTTCCATCATCAATCACTTGAACATTTTTTTTCATCACTGCTTGCTGAATATTGCCCGTATATTTTACGTAATCAGCCATTGCAGAATTGCCATTTGGACGAGAAAAAATAACGTTTCCAAAAGCTTCAAGAAAATTGTTTTCGATAAAAAAATTTGCGCTGTCACAAGTCATCGTAATATCATCTTGTTGCATTTTTACAGCACCTACAAGTTTATAAAAATTTTCATTTCTATTGGAATCTAATACTAATTTATCGGCATGCTTTAACTGCAATTTATTTTTATCAACTTGAGTGCTGTCAATTTTTAGCTGTGCAAATAATTGATGACTAAACATTAAACTGCATAACAATAAAACTGCATTAATATTTAATCGATATTTCATTTTGAAAAAAATCTGCAAAAAATTATTTTAAAGAATTTGGAGCAGGTGGCGGTGGTGATGTATCTTTTATTTTTCTACCAAACAAACTTAAATTTACATAGCGTTGTGGACGTGCGTTAATATCATAAAGCAAATTATTTATGGTTTCCATTGTATTGCTCATGTTTTGATAAAGTTTTTTATCATTCATCAACATTGCCATGCTTCCAGTTCCGTTATTTAATTTATCAAGAGTGGTATTCAAATTAGCAATTGTAACATTTAATTCTCTAACCGTTCTTTCAAACTCTACATCTTTCAATCTTGCAGTGGTTAATTTTGCATCACTTATTATGCCATTTAAGTTTGGATTGTTTTTATTCAAGTTTGCTGTAAACGTATTTGCTTCGTTGAGCATCAGTCCAATTTTTGCTTTTTGATTATTAAGTTCTTTTGTCAAAGAAGAAATTTGTTCCATACTTGCTCTTGCTTCGGCAATAGCTCTTTTAATATCATTTTGAGCATTTACATCAAGAGTATTCGACAATGTATTTTCAACATTTGTAATGACACCATCCAAAGACTGTACCGTTTTATCAATATTTGTAATAGCTGGCGACACTTGTCCTTTCAATTCATCTATCAATCCTATTTTGGTGTCACTTTCCAAAAATTCATTATTTTTTAGTTGTGTTGTAGATTTTCCAACGGCTAAATCTATGGCTTTGGTGCCCATAATATCGAGCGATGTAATAATTGCTTTTGTATCATTTGGAATAGAAATATTTTTATCTACCAACATTTCTACAACAATTTTACCTTTATTTTTTTCACTAAAATAAATGTCTTTTATAGAACCTACTTTCAAACCATTAATTTGAACATAAGCGCCAACCAATAAACCTTGAACATTATCATACTCTACATTTACTGTTTTTGTTGATGAAAAAACGCCAGTACCTTTTAAAAAATTATATCCAATTACAAAAGTTACTAATGCAATTAATCCCAACAAGCCTATTTTTACTTCGTTTGCTATTTTCATTTAAATCGTAAATTTATTAACTATTAATTCTTTGGATTTTCAACAGTGGATTTATATTTTTTCACCCCATTAAAAAGTGCAGTTGCAGCTTCAAGTTGTCCTTCTTCGGAATTTAAATACGCTTCTTCATCAGGATTATTTATAAAACCTAATTCTACCAAAACACCAGGCATCACACATCCTGCCAACACTTCCAAACCTTTTTGTTTTACACCACTGCTTCTTCTGCCTTGATAAGTAAATTCATCTTCGATAAAAGTTCCTAAAGCTATACTGCTGCTTAAAAACGCTTGCGAATATTGTGCTATAATGATTTGAGTCATTGGATCATTAGGATTCAATATTCCTTCATCCTCACGCTCTAAATTATTTGAGTATTCGCCAATAGCGCCTTCTTTTTGATCATTACGATGCAATCCTAAAACAAAAGTTTCGGTGCCACTTGCTGTTGTTACTTTTGCAGGACTTGAATTGATATGTATAGAAATAAATAAATCTGCTTTTGCATTATTTGCAATAGTATGTCTTTCGGGCAAAGAAGGATACCAATCATATTCACGAGTGTAAATTACTTTTACATCTTTTAAATTTTGAGTGATCATTTTTCCAAGTTTAAAGGCTACTGCCAATGTCAATTCTTTTTCTTTAGAATATCGACCAATACAACCAGGATCTTTGCCTCCATGACCTGCATCAATTACAATTTTTTTTACTTTTACAGTATTATCAACATTATTTTCAAATGAAAAAAATATACCTAAAGTAAATATAGCTATGCAAAAAAATACAATTTTTTTTATCATCATTTATTTTATTTTTATATTACAATTAACCTTTAAATAAGCATTACATTTTTTTTGTTTAATACTTTTGTAGGACAAATGTTTATATTGTGTAAAAATAATAGATTAAAAGTTATCAATGCTTACTCAAAGCAAATAATTCTTGTTATTAATCTATTTTTTTTAAATTTTTTAACATGTGCTCAAGATAGCTATTTGCCTTCTGATTCAACAAAAAAAATTGAAGACTCAATTATAGTTTCCAATTTAATTCCTATTTCTAAAGATAAAATCGATGAAATTGTTTTTTACAAATCTAAAGATTCGTTGGAATATGATAGTGAAATAAAAAAATTGAAACTTTTCCGCGAAGCAGAAATAAAATACGATGATATCACTATCCAATCTGGATATATCGAATATCAACAAGATTCAAGCACACTACATGCTAGTTTTCTTGAAAATGAAATCACACCCGATTCTGTAAAAAATATTTTTACAAAAGCTGATCAAACATCAAATTTTGGCATTTTGAATTATAATTTCAAAACGCAACGAGCATTTGTAGAAAGTGCATATTCGCAATATGGCGAAGGTTTTATTTTGAGCCAACAAATAAAAAGAAATAAAGACAATACCATTTTTGGTTTCAAAAATATTTATACCACATGCAATCAAGAAGTGCCACATTTTGGTATTGCAGCAAAAAAAGTAAAAATTATTCCAAATAAAATTGCAGTAAGTGGAAGTGCAAATTTAGTTATCGAAGAAATTCCAACGCCATTGATTTTACCTTTTGGTATGTTTCCATTAAAACAAGGGCAAAGAAGTGGTTTTAAATTACCTACTTATGACATGAGCCAAAATCTTGGGTTTGGATTGAGAGAAATGGGATATTATTTTGCCATCAATGAGCATTTGGATTTGTTAGCACTTACGGATATCTATGCTTTAGGTTCTTATCGAGTTGGATTTAAAAATACTTATTTATGGAATTATCGATTTGGTGGATCCTTAGATTTTAATTATAATCTAAATAAAATTGGTAAAGAATATGAGAGTAATTATAAAGTACAAAAAAGTTTTTTTGTAAATTGGAGTCATCGTGTTGATCAAAATGTAATGCCAGGAAGTAATTTTTCGGCAAGTGTAAATTTAGGCAGCAGCAGTTATCATACCAACAATTCTTACGATGCCAATTTTTATTTAAATAATAATTATGCTTCGAATATTTCATATTCAAAAACATGGGCTGGCAAACCTTTTAATTTAAGTATCAATGCTAGACATAATCAAAACACGCAAACAAAATTGGTAAATGTTCGTTTGCCTGAAATAAATTTTTCTGCCAACCAACTTTATCCATTCAAGTTTGGCAAAGAAAGTTTGAAACCAAAATGGTATGAAAAAATTACAGCCAGCTATCAATTATCTGCGATAAATGAATTACAATTTTATGATACCGCTTTTGAAATAAAATTATTGAATAGTCGAAATTTTGATAATGGCATAAAACATAGTTTGCCTATAAATGCTACCT
>JAGNRR010000101.1 GCA_017988595.1 Chitinophagaceae bacterium | reverse complement strand
ATGATTTAATTCTTAAAAAAATAAAAAAAGCAAAAACAGATAGTGGACCAACTGAAAAAAATTCGGCGAAGCCAGATTATATCGAAAATATTTTTCAACTTATGCGTTTAGTTTCAAGCGAAGAAAGATTGAAAAAATATGAAACTGATTTTAATGAAGCACAAATAAAATATGGCGATTTTAAAAATGATTTGGCAGAAGATATGATTGCATTTGTGAAACCCATTCGTGAAAAAGCCGTTTCGATATTGGCAGATAAAGATTATTTAAAAAAAATAATGTTTGAAGGAAAAGAAAAAGCAAGAGCAAGTGCCAGCATAACTTTAAACGAAGCTCGAAAAAAAATTGGAATTAATTATTAATCATTATTAGAAAAGAGAAGAAAAAAACTGTACTTTTATCAACTCATATTTCTGAAAAAAATTACATATTAAAAATGGCAAAGAAGAAAAAAATAAAACACATTGCAATTGCAGGAAACATTGGTGCTGGAAAAACAACATTGACAAAAGCATTGGCAAAACATTTTAATTGGACGCCAAATTTTGAAGATGTAGAAAACAATCCTTATTTAAATGATTTTTATAATGATATGCATCGTTGGAGTTTTAACCTGCAAATATTTTTTTTAAATAGCCGTTTAAAACAATTAGTGGATATTCAAAATGGCGATGATGTTGTTATTCAAGATAGAACTATTTATGAAGACGCCAATATTTTTGCACCTAACTTACACGAAATGGGTTTGATGACAAAAAGAGATTTTGATAATTATAAAAACTTTTTTGAGACCTTGAAAACCATGGTAAATCCTCCAGATTTATTAATATATCTAAGAGCAACTGTTCCAACTTTAGTTGGTCAGATTCAAAAACGTGGTCGTGAATATGAAGAAAATATTCGTTTGGATTATTTGAAAAGATTGAATGAACATTATAATTCATGGATTGAAAATTATAAAGATGGCAACCTTTTAATAATAGATATTGACGATATTAATTTTGCTGAAAAGAAAACTGATTTAGCAAAAGTAATCAATATGGTAAATGCTGAAGTAAACGGTTTGTTTTAAATTAAAAAAAATAAGCATGAAAACGTATAGCATTGAAGAAATCAATACCATCTTAAATGGTGAATTAATTGGACATACTACAATAAAAATCGAAGGACCAGAACAACTTTCCAGAGCCAATGAACATCACATTTCATTTATTGGCATGCGTAAATTTATAAAAGAATGGGATACGTCTAAAGCCTGTGCTGCAATTGTAGATGCAAGTTTAGATATTTCTCCTAGTGAAAATAAAGCGTTTATAAAAGTAAAAAATGTGGATTTGGCAATGGCAAAAATTCTTGAACTTTTTGCACCACCTTTACCCTATTTTGAACATGATATTCACCCAAAAGCAGTTATAGATGCTAGTGCCAAGCTTGGCGAAAATTGTAAAATAGGCGCTGGCGTATATATTGGAAAAAATGTAAGCCTCGGAAAAAATGTGCACGTTTTTGCCAATGCCACTATTTTGGATGATTGTCAAATAGGCGACAATACTCTAATATGGAGTGGTGCAATTATTAGAGAACGATGCGTGATAGGAACAAATTGTATTTTACATCCCAATTGTACGATTGGTGCAGATGGCTTTGGTTTTAGACCTGCCGAAAACGGACAAGGCTTGGTAAAAATTCCACAAATAGGCAATGTTATCCTTGGGAATTATGTAGAAATTGGTGCAGGCTCATGTGTGGACAGGGGCAAATTTAGCTCCACGATATTGGGCGACGGCTGCAAAATTGATAATTTGGTGCAGATAGGACACAATTGTGTGTTAGGAAAATTTTGTATTATGGCGGGCAGCAGCGGATTGGCAGGCTCTGTTACGCTTGGAGATGGTGTAATGATTGGCGGAAGTGCTTCGATAAAAGACCACACTACTATTGGAAGCGGCGCCATTGTTGGCGCAGGCTCTGGGGTTTTAAATGATATACCCGCAGGCGGAAAAGTGCTTGGCTACCCTGCTCACGAATCTCGAGAAACCTTGAAACAATGGGTGGCTTTAAGGAAATTGGCGAGGGAATAAGTTGATTTTTTTAATAAAAAATTTTTATATTTGTTACAATATATTTGTTTTCGAATATGTTATTCATAAAAAAACGTCACAGCAATGTGGCGTTTTTTTTTATCTTTCTGCCCTCTTTGGTCTTATGACCAAGGAGCCCATCTAGTAAAAGTTCGTTGGTGATAACACCAACGAAGGCGAACGGTTGCGAATTTGTACAGTAGCGGATTCAAAGGTACTTCGCTTCATTTTAGAGTCAAAGGATCATTAAAGAAATAATGTTCAACACTTGCACTTCGCCGCTATTGTACAAATTTGTTGTTGGCGGTAGTTTTTTATCTTTTCATTTCATATTTAAATCTTAATACTGTTGGTCGATTATCCTGTCCTTCGTTTGTAATCAACATATCCCCATTGTCGAAAAAAGAAATCCCCTCTGCCTTGTTAAAAATATTAGGATTAAGTTGCTCAAGATGTTTAATCGTACCATTTGCGTCAAAAATAAACAGCAAATAATCTGAAGCTGATAATAAAAATAATTGCTTAGTCTTTGGATGAACACATATCGCTGAAGTCCGAAATTTAATAAACGGTTCAGATATTTCCTGTCCTTTTTTCTTTCGAGTCTTTGAAGGTAAATCCAATTTATTCTTAATCGCAAAATCCTTTACATTCTGTATGTCAAAATCATAAACTGGTTCTTTTGTCAGTATTTTGTCAACCAAATCAAAACCATAAATCACCCGTCTATCTTTAAATTCAGGACCTTTCCCAATTTTTCCTTTACAAGCTATCAATAATCTATTATGGTCTTTATCATAACATAGCCCTTCGTTATTATTTGCTGGTATCCCTGTTCGATAGGAAGAAATCTTGGTGTCAGGATTAAGATAATTAGCTATTTCAAATAACATTCCGTCTGACCGTAATATAAAAATCGAATTATCAACTTTTGTAATTCCTTCATAATCTCCGTCGATATGAAAGGTAAATTGATTTTTTATTTTGTTATCTTCAAAATCATAAATAAACAAAATCCCATTTTCATCTTGGATGCAAACAAATGTTGATGAATCTATTATTGCAATTCCCGATACTTCTCTAAGAGTATCTGGCATAATTAAAGACAAATCTGGTTTGCTTAAATTATATCCAATTATTTTCTCATTGTTTGTAAAAGTCGAAGCACAACTTATCATGATTATTGGAAGAAATATTAATGTTTTATAAGTCATTTTTCTCATTGCTGTTGTGTCTTTTAAAATTACCGCCAACGTTTTTGGGCTTGGCGAACCTTAGGTTTGCAGAATAAAGATAAAGTAATAAATTTAAAACTAGAAATTAAAATGATTACAGAAAAAAGGCGACCCACCTGGCGATTAGTTTTTAGAACTATCCATCTATTTGGTGCCTCTTTTCCTTTTTGAATTTGGACCTAAATAAGAATTTAATTTAACTGTTAAGGTTCTTAGGAGGATTCAAAATGTAATCGTTTTTTTTCCAAAACAAAAATAGAAAATAATGAAACAAATTACAAATTTTATTGGCATCGACATTTCAAAAAATACACTTGATTTTTGTCTGATTGAAGAAGATGGCGTACTTACAGAAATCAAAATTGACAATCAAGAAGAAGCTATTGTGAATACGTTAAAATCACTTTTTGAGGAGCATAAATTAACTGTAGAAAACACCCTGATTTGTGCCGAACACACAGGGCATTATACAAATATTTTAAGTGATGTAATGCGTTCAAAAAAGTATTTATATTGGTTGGCAGATCCTTACACTATTAAACATTCGCAAGGCATTAAACGAGGAAAAAACGACACCATTGATGCAGAACGAATAGCGTTGTTTGCCAAACGAAATGTGGATGATGCAAAGCTTGAAAGCGTTGATAATAAACAATTTAAAGACATTGCCTATTTGCGTTCTCAACGAGATATAATGGTTACAGACTGTGCCAAATATAGTGCTCAATTGAAAGATGAAAAGAACTATTTTAATAAAGAAATGTATCTTAAAAAACAACTTAAATACCAAAAAATAATTACCCTTTTAAAAGAAAATATCTAAGAAATTGAAGCTGAAATAAATGCCATAATAAAGTCAGACGAGAAGTTAAAAAGGCAATTTGAAATCATGAAATCAATAGACGGAATTGGACCTCAAACCGCTTTAGAAACCATCATAACAACCGAAGGATTTACGAAATTTTCCAACGCAAGAGCCTTTGCTTGTCATGCCGGATGTGCGCCTTTTAAGTACGAATCTGGTACATCTATTCGGTCTAAAAACAGGGTTTCTTTTAGGTCAAATAAAGCACTAAAAAGTTTGTTTCACATGTCCGCTTTATCTTGTATAAATATGAAAAAAGGAGAATTAAAAGATTATTATAATCGTAAAGTAGCTGAAGGGAAAAACAAAATGTGTGTGCTCAATGCCATGAGAAGTAAACTCATTCATAGAATTTTTGCGCTCATCAAATCGGATAGATTTTATGAAAAAAACATCGATATTTATTTGCAAAATCCATAAGAATAGGTGGGGTTTAAAAAGCACTAAAGTTCAAATTTAGTACAAAAGATTATAGAAAGTACAAATGTTCAGCCTAGTAATAAAGCCCCACTTTTGCCAAACCCATGTTGGCAGAAGTTCTTTTTCTGTATGGCTATCACGTTTTTTTAAATCAATGAAGTATAAAGAACTACGAAGTTTCTAATACTTCGTAGTTCTAAATTGTTAATGCTTAATGTCCGTAAGTGTATTCGTTAGTTTGTGTACTTCCCCCTCCAATAGAACCAGTTTCTGTAGATTTCAAAGTGTTCTCGTCTAAAGTTAATAAGCTTTGAACTTGTGTTCCGAATGTAGTGTTTGTCAAAGCAAGTTGGGTTTCACTATTTTGAAAAGCCCATGTACCAGAAATTAATGTTTGAGGGTCGGTCGTATTGCATTTAGTTGCGCCTTCGTCTACGTTGTAAGCAGAAGTTGTCAAATAATTTAATATATTATCTTTTGCACAACTTTGAACTGTTGCATATGCATCTACCCAAGCACCATTATCTATCTTGTAACGGACATTGGTAAGTTTCCAAGATTTCTGTGTCAGCAATTGTGTTTTTGTTTTTGCTGTTGTTGTGGTAGTGGTTGTTTTATCTTTTTTACAAGAAGCAATAGATAAAACTGTCAATGTTAATAGTGTTAACTTTTTTACTGTGTTCATTTTTTTTTGATTTTTAATTGTTTAAAATTATTGTTTATTTTTATTGTGTACAAATTTTATTTTGGGTATCGTGAGAATTTCTGCCAACTCCCAAATATACGCATGTTTTCATTATTTTACCAACTATTTTTTTCTACTTAATCCCTTCATTATCAACAAAAAAAATTAAATAAACACGCATGTTTCAAGTCTTGTATAAAAAAAATAAACACGCACATCTCTTCCCCACCAAAAAAAACTATTTCCGCATCACCACCTCTTTTAGCCAATCGCGTTCTTTTTCCAGGGCACTTATTTTTTCTTCCAGCTCGGCTATTTTTTGGGCTTGAGCGGTTTCGGTTTTGGTGGGTCGGGCTTGGGCGTTGAGCAAATGCAGGTAGGGTTCAAAGGGGTTGGCATTCAAATAATTGCCCAAAAGCACTAGCTCGGCACCTTTAAAATCGCCCGCTTGAATCCTGCTTTGCAAAAAATTGTCGTTCATGCCCATCATGCGGCTTAGTTTGCGCATACTCAGGTCTTGTTCATTCAATTGGAACCGCAACCAGCCTTTTAGGTTTAGCTGTTGCACCTTTTTTTTACTATCTATTAGCTTTGGTGTACCCATAGTAGGATTATTTTGACTTTAAAACTCAAAAATAAATTATTTTTATGTCATATACAAGTTTTTTTATGTCACGTACAAGTTTTTATATGCCACATACAAGTTTTTATATGCCACATACAAGTTTTTATATGTCACGTACAAGTATTTGTATGTCACGTACAAGTTTTTATATGTCACGTACAAGTTTTTATATGTCACGTACCAATATATTGATTTATTTAGGCTGTATTTACTGCCAAACGCGTTCTAAAAATATGATTTGGGGGGGTTATTTTTGGCTTGTTGGGGCTGATTTTTGCAATTCATGCCATGCCAATACGCGGTTTCTTATCTTTTGCTCTACTTGTTTTCTTTTATCTTTTGCATAGCTTTGAAAAGCTTCAAAATAGGCTTCTTTGGATAATTCTAGCATACTCGAGGGCATGTCATAATCCCAATTGCATTCTATATAATGCATATATTCTTTGTGTTTGCAGTAACTATCTTTTAGGTGCATGGCATACAGCAGCCAATAGTCGCCCTCAAAATCGGCAATGATGGGGTAAAAATGCAATAGAATATTATTTATAGTAGTGGTATAAATTTTTTCCTTCCATTGCTCATGGGCAAAAAAAAGGTTGTGGTATTCATTTTCTTTTTCTTTATATGCTGCCCATGCTTCATCTGTTTGGGGCAGGTAGGGGTTGCGGTCGGCATCGGTAAGCTCACTATGTTCTGGTGGAGCATAATAAAATGCACGCCATCTGTCTAGTTTTTCTTTTCCATGCAGCTCTTGGAGGTTTACGCCTTGCTTAAATTTTTTTACCAATTCGTTGAAATATAAACTGTGA
>JAGNRR010000100.1 GCA_017988595.1 Chitinophagaceae bacterium | reverse complement strand
ACCTTCATCTTTTTTTCGTAAATAAAGATACTGTAAAAGTTGATTTTTAAATGACTTACTCATTACTCAAAAGTAGTTCAAAAATAAGAAATCCAATTCTATTTTATGAATTAAAAAATAAGTAAAGGAAAGTTGCATATAGCAATATAAACCATGAAGTGTAAAAAATAAAATTTGGAATTTTATCTTTTAGTTGAAGTTTTAAAAGCGATAAAGTTATAGTAACAATAAAAAGGCATATAAAAAGTGTGCTATTTTTGTTGTTTGCAGTATTCATTGAGGTTTTGTTTGATTGCTCACCCCAAGCTATTCGTTTATTAAAACCTAACAATGGTGTTTTATACAACCAAAACGTTTCGCCATTTTCAATAGCATTGTAGCCTTTTTCTGCTACACGAATCGTGTTTTTATTTTCGGTAACAATTTCATAAATCAAAACTTTACCACCTCTAGAATTTAGGAAATATTGATTGCCCAATTTTTTAGTTTCTAATAATTGAGTTTCGTCTAACAGTTGTAGATCGATAATTAATATTGATGGCAAAATTATTCCCAACAGAATGATGACAATTTTTAAATAGTTATTTTTATTTTTCAAGCTGTATTCGGTAAATTACTAATGTTCAAAGTTATAAATTGTTATGTATAATTAAAACAGCAAAGCAGTTTTAATTACTTTTTAAAAAAGATAATTTTATTATTTTCAAACTGCGTGATTTCGCCTTCGTGGATAGACACAAGTGATGGATTATTATTTAATGAAAAGGAATAAGCATCCGTGTTATTAAAAATGATAACGCCTTCGTTCAATGGCTTACCCTTAAAAAGTATTTTATAAGTACCGTCTGCACTAATCAGGATGTCTGTTCCTTTTTTATCCGAATAAAAGCCAGCTGCATTTTTTTTATAACACCAAAATGTATAAGTGGGAATCAGATAAAGAAACACCAAGGAAATAAGCATAATTATAATGCCAGCACGCCTATATTTTTTTAATAATAAAAGCAAAATGCCCAAACCAAGTAGGATAAAAAATAATACAGTGCCAAAAGCTTCCATAACGTATTTAAATTAATGGGTTGAATTTACACTCAAATATAATGGTGTATTATTTTTTTTTAATGCAAAATGGCAATAGAATTATTTTTAGATTGAATAATTCTAGATACAGGAGGAGTTTTTCAAAAATGTATTTTAGAATATACTTGAGAATATGAATAATTTGCCCCCGTGGTTTGTGTCCTCACAAATCAAATCTTTAAATTATAAAAAATAAAAGTGTTTTCATTCTTGACTACTGTAATAAGTTAAGCAGATTTAATATTATACCATTTTTTCAAATTGGTTTATGAAGACACAAACCTAGGATTAATGTATCACACCTACCATTTCATCACCCCCAGCACTCATTTTCCCACCCCAAACCATCATTTTATCCATTTCACCCATCAATATTATAGTTGTAGGCTTCAAAATGTATTAATTTTAATAGCTTAATATTAAAAAATCAACTATTAAGATTATAAAATGATATATTTATATTAAATTATAATAGATTTATATTACAAAATGATATATTTAAGTTAAAAAATACAATATATAGCTTAAATTATTGTATTAATAGTTACAATTATTATTACACTACTAAGAAAAAATAATAGATAAGTTACAAAAATTAAACTTAGAGATTATAAAATAATATTTTCACCTTACAATATTCAATTTTTACTAAAATTAGTATCTTTGTAATCAACCAAAACCACCATATCATGCTACACTTTAAGCTCAAACAAGTCATGCAAGCCAATGGCATCATTTATCCTCATGTTTGGCTACTGCGCATTTGTGGCTTTAATCCCAACAAAGCCACCAGAATATTAAACGGTAAACAAAAAAACATCTCTGCCAACGACCTCTCTTTTCTTTGCATGGCACTCAACTGCACCCCAAACGATTTGCTCTATTGGGAACAAACCAAACGTTACCATGTAGGCGAAGCCCATCCGCTCCTTACCCAGCTCTCCCCACCACCCACCAACAGCGATTGGCGCACCATGCTTCGCAGTATCGATGCCCAAGATGCCAAACAAGTGTTTGACCTGATACAGGAAAAAATGGAAAAGAAAATGGGGTAGTTTCATTTTGCAATACGTCAATTCTTAATTCAAAACTCAAAATTCAAAATTCAAATCTCATAATCTTTTTTATCTTTACCCAATAATAATGCTATTATGAATTATCAATTAAAAAATAAAGTAAGAATAGTAACAGCCGCCTCCCTTTTTGATGGACACGATGCCGCCATCAATGTCATGCGCAGGGTAATGCAAAGCAGCGGTGCCGAAGTCATTCATTTAGGGCATGATAGAAGTGTGCAAGATGTCGTTAACTGTGCCATTCAAGAAGATGCCAATGCCATTGCCATGACCAGTTATCAAGGCGGACATGTGGAATATTTAAAATACATGTATGATTTATTAAAAGAAAAAAACAGTAGTCATATCAAAATATTTGCAGGCGGCGGCGGCGTTATCCTGCCCGAAGAAATTAGCGAATTAGAAGCTTACGGCATCACCAAAATTTACTCGCCCGATGATGGCAGAGCAATGGGTTTGCAAGGCATGATAGATGATTTATTAGAAAAAAGCGATTATGCACTTGGGCAACATCTTAATGGCGAAGTAGAACATTTATTAGCCGGAAATGTCAATTCATTAGCGCGTTGTATTTCGGCTGCCGAAAACTTTCATGATGCGCCAGAAACGCAATTGATGTTGCAAAAAGTGGAAGAAAAAGCAAAAACAATTAACACCCCGGTATTGGGAATTACAGGCACAGGCGGCGCAGGAAAAAGTAGTTTGGTAGATGAATTGGTACGTCGTTTTATTATCGATTTCAAAGATAAAACCATAGGGATTATTTCAGTAGATCCTTCAAAAAGAAAAACAGGTGGTGCATTGCTTGGCGATAGAATTCGTATGAACGCCATAAAAAACGAACGTGTTTTTATGCGTTCTATGGCAACACGCCAAAGCAATTTGGCGGTGTCCAAATACATTTCCGATGCCGTGAAAATGTTTAAAGTAGCAGGGTTTGATTTTATCATTTTAGAAACCTCGGGCATTGGACAAAGCGATACCCAAATCACCGATCATTGCGATGTAAGTATGTATGTGATGACACCAGAATTTGGTGCGCCATCGCAACTCGAAAAAATAGATATGCTCGATTTTGCAGATATTGTAGCGATAAATAAATTTGACAAACGTGGCGCACTTGATGCCCTGCGTGATGTTAAAAAACAATACCAACGCAATCATAAACTATTTGAAACCGATGTAGAAAAAATGCCAATTTATGGCACCATTGCTTCGCAATTTAATGATCCTGGCACCAATACACTTTACAAATCATTGATAAAAATTGTTGCGGATAAAACAAAATTTGATTTGCATTCGGCTTTTGAAAGCCATGATGAAATGAGCGAAAAAATATTTATAATTCCTCCTGCACGTGTTCGATATTTGAGCGAAATTTCGGAAAATAATAGAGCCTATGATAAAAATGTGATGAAACAAAGCGAGCTAGCACAACAACTTTTTGGCTTGCAAAAAACACGCGAATCATTAAACAGTTTTAACATCGAAGACAAAGATCGATTGATAAAAAACTTAGCAGAACTTGAAGCAAAAATTAATGAAAATTTTGATGCAAAAAACAAACATCTTATAGCCAATTGGCAAGATAAACTACAACAATACAAAGGCGAATATTACACCTTTAAAGTTCGAGATAAAGAACTAAAAATTAAAACCCACACCGAAAGTTTATCGCATTCTCAAATTCCCAAAGTGTCGGTGCCACGTTTTGAAGCATGGGGCGACATTTTGAAATGGGCGTTGCAAGAAAATTTTCCAGGAGAGTTTCCTTACACATCGGGCATCTATCCATTCAAAAGAGAAGGCGAAGATCCGGCCCGTATGTTTGCTGGCGAAGGCGGACCCGAAAGAACCAACAAACGATTCCATTATGTATCAAAAGGAATGCCTGCAAAGCGCTTGAGTACTGCATTTGATAGTGTTACCCTTTATGGTCAAAATCCAGAACATCGTCCTGATATTTATGGAAAAATAGGCAATAGTGGTGTAAGTGTACCATCTTTGGACGATGCCAAAAAATTATATAGTGGTTTTGATTTAAGCGACCCAAAAACATCTGTAAGCATGACCATCAATGGACCTGCTGCCATCATTACAGCATTTTTTATGAATGCGGCAATAGATCAAAATTGTGAAAAATATATAATTGAAAATAATTTAAAAACTGAAGTTGAAGAAAAAATTAAAAATCTTTTTGCGCAGCATGAACAACCAAACTATTTTGGCGAAATGCCAGAAGGCAATACGGGTTTAGGTTTATTTCTTTTAGGAGTTAGTGGAGATAAAGTGTTACCTCAAGAAATTTATAATCAAATAAAAATAGACACCTTGAAACAAGTTCGAGGAACGGTTCAAGCGGATATTTTAAAAGAAGATCAAGCACAAAATACATGTATTTTCAGCACCGAATTTTCGTTGAAATTGATGGGCGATGTGCAACAATATTTTATTGATAATGGGGTGCGAAATTTTTATTCCGTTTCTATAAGTGGCTACCACATTGCCGAAGCTGGCGCAAATCCCATTTCGCAATTGGCTTTTACGTTGAGCAATGGATTTACGTTTGTAGAATATTATTTGAGTAGGGGAATGAACATTAATGATTTTGCGCCAAACCTTTCTTTCTTTTTTAGCAATGGCATTGATCCTGAATATGCAGTAATTGGTCGTGTGGCAAGACGTATTTGGGCAAAAGCCATGAAGTTGAAATATGGAGCTAATGAACGAAGTCAAATGTTGAAATATCATATTCAGACAAGTGGAAGAAGTCTTCATGCACAAGAAATAGATTTTAATGATATTAGAACAACGCTTCAAGCACTTTATGCCATTTATGATAATTGCAATTCGTTGCACACCAATGCTTATGATGAAGCAATTACAACACCAACCGAAGAAAGTGTGCGAAGAGCCATGGCTATTCAATTGATAATTAATAAAGAATTGGGCTTGGCGAAAAATGAAAATCCCTTACAAGGAAGTTTTATTATTGAAGAACTAACAGACTTGGTGGAAGAGGCTGTACTTGCAGAATTTGATAGAATTAGTGAACGTGGAGGTGTGCTTGGTGCAATGGAAACAATGTATCAACGAGGAAAAATTCAGGAAGAAAGTTTGTATTACGAAACCTTAAAACACACTGGCGAATTTCCAATAATTGGTGTAAATACTTTTTTGAGTAGCAATGGTTCGCCTACGGTTTTGCCACAAGAAGTTATCAGAAGTACTACAGAAGAAAAAGAATTTCAAATTGCACAAGTGCAAAATTTACATAAAAGAAATGAAGCAATTGTATTAGAACGATTGCATCAGCTTCAGCAAAAAGCCATAAGAAATGAAAATATTTTTGAAGAGCTTATGGAAACGGTAAAATATTGTAGCTTAGGACAAATCACACATGCCTTATTTGAAGTTGGCGGACAGTATAGAAGGAATATGTAATTAGAAAATTATTGCTTATTCCTCGGATGAAACTGCAATATCGTTTCACGCAAATATTCATTATCAAGATGCGTATAAATTTCAGTAGTGGTAATGCTGGCATGCCCAAGCATGTCTTGAACAGCACGCAGATTTGCGCCACCTTCTACTAAATGTGTGGCAAAAGAATGACGAAGCGTATGCGGATAAATATTTTTTTTGATTTGCATTTTTGCAGCGCAATCTTTTATTAAAGTAAACACCGAAGTGCGGCTCATTTTTTTTCCTTTATTGTTTAAAAATAAAAAATCATCATTGTTTTTTTGAGCTTCTTGCAATTTTCGGATGTGTTCCCAATAAATTAAAATCATTTTTTTTGCACTTTCGCCTATCGGCACTAAACGTTCTTTATTTCCTTTGCCCAAAATTTTTATAAAACCATCATCCAAAAAAAGATTTGATATTTTAAGTTCCAAACATTCAGTAACTCGAAGTCCGCAACTGTAAATGGTTTCGAGCATGGCTCTATTTCTGGTGCCACTATTTTTACTCATATCAATTGCCGAAAAAAGCAATTCGATTTCTTCAATACTTAAAGTGTCTGGCAGTTTTCGGCTGGTTTTGGGCGATTGTAAAAGTTCTGTTGGGTTTGCTTTTATAACATCTTCGAGTATTAAAAAAGAAAAAAAACTACGCAAACTTGATGTCAAACGGGCTTGGCTTGTGGCAGCAATTTCTAATTCATTATTCCATTTTATAAAATCTTGAAGATGCTCCAGGTTAATATTTTCGATTAAAATAGGTTCTTTTTTTTCTTCTTCAAAAAAGAAAATAAGTTTTCTGATATCGCTCAAATACGCAGAAATAGAATGACTGCTCAATGACTTTTCGAGTTGCAAAAAAACCTTATAACTTTTTAAATAGCTTGACCACATTTTTGTAAAGATACATTCGATTTTTATGTTGTAATTTTAACCCGAAAAATAAAATTTTATTCGGTGAATACAATTACAAAAATTGCAATAGTTAATGGACCAAATTTAAATTTTCTTGGAAAAAGAGAACCCGGAATTTATGGCAATAAAACTTGGGATGATTTTTTTGAATCACTTAAAAAAAATTATCCTTCAATTGAATTTTATTATTATCAAAGTAATGTAG
>JAGNRR010000099.1 GCA_017988595.1 Chitinophagaceae bacterium | reverse complement strand
GGTATTTTTTTACCTCATTTTGCAAGCAAACAAATTAAATTGGGCAACACAATTCTGTCTATCGAAAATGCAAAATGCGGTGATTTGTTGTTTTTTAAAAATGATAAAAATGTAATTTATCACGTGGCTATTTTTATTTCAAAAAATAAAATTGTGCATTCTAGTGAAAAAAATGGTGGTTTTGGTATAGATAAAATGAAAGAAAATTTTATTTGGAATGAAAAATTTAAAGTAAAAACTCACCAATTATTTCAAATCCAACGACTGATTGATTAATAGAAGTAGTTCTTTTACTTGATGTTCTTTTTCTTTTTTATTTTCTAGTTGATATGCCAATTGAAGCCCAATTAAGGTTTGTTTTATAATGTCAACATTAGTTAAAATTTGTAAGCTTGCAGGATCAAATTTTAATTGATTTTTTCTCAAATAATTTGATACATCATTATGCGTGTATATATTCCCAGTATTGGGTTCTAGGTAAAATAATATTTTTTTCTTTTCTTCATCTATTGGTGTAAAAAAATCGAAAATGGTATCCACATAAACCAACACAAATTGTTGTGGAAGTTTGATAGCATAAATAGGGATGTCTAGTTTTTTGCAAAGCAATAAATAGATTACACCGAGTGAAAAATTATTTCCTTTTCGTGTGTGGATGACTTCGCTTAAAAAAAATGATGAGGGCAAAAGCTGTGTTGTTTCTTCGCCATAAAATTTATATGAACTGTAAATTATACTGTTTAAGATATTTACTTTTTCAAGAGGTGTCAAGTACTCATTTATTTCAAGCCAACAACTTTGATATATTCGTTTAAAAATATGTTCAAACTCAGTTTTGTCAACACCTGGATATTGAAATTCTGAAAGAATAAAAGAACCGTCTTTCAAATCATGATTTGGCGTTTTTAGCCAAGAATTAAGTTGGTCTTTTATCGTGTTAAAGTTTACAGTATCAATGATTTGTTCAATACGTTCTTGAAGCAATTCATCTTCGGTTTTTTCCCACTCTTGTTCAAGTTTTGGAATGATTATTTTTCCATAATCTAAAATTTTATTGCGCACGGTTTTAAAAACTTCCTGATCGGGATCGTCCAAAAGTTTTATAAGTGCATTTATTTCTTTAGATGTTTTCAATTTTCTTAAATTAAATGTTCTTTAATTAATTCAAACATAAATGATATTTTATAATAACGTAGCAAGGCAGCATTTAATTTTATAAACATCAAATGAATTTATAAAAAATGGTATTGTTAATAAAATTATTCCGATTTTTGCCACTTCAATAAAAATTCCAATGTCGATAGAAGTTAAAAATTTAAGTAAAGTTTTTGAAGAACAACGCGCTGTAGATCATATTTCGTTTAATTTAAAAAAAGGCGAAATCGTTGGTTTTCTTGGACCAAATGGTGCAGGAAAATCCACTACTATGAAAATGATTACGGGCTATATTCCACCTAGCGAAGGGGAGATTTTTGTGGATGGCATTTCAGTTTTAAAACAACCCAAATTGGTGCAACAAAAAATTGGTTATTTGCCAGAGGCAAATCCCTTGTATTTTGATATGTATGTGCGAGAATTTTTAAATTTTTGTGCTGGGATATTTAAAATTCCAAATGCGCAAAAAAGAATAGATGAAGTAATTTCCCAAACGGGTTTGACCATTGAAGAAAAAAAAATAATTGGTTCACTTTCCAAAGGGTATAAACAACGTGTGGGTTTAGCACAGGCACTTTTGCATCAGCCCGAAGTATTTATTTTAGACGAGCCCACTTCGGGTCTTGATCCCAATCAAATTATTGAAATAAGAAATTTGATTAAAGAAATTGGAAAAAACAAAACCGTTTTATTAAGCACACACATTATGCAAGAAGTAGAAGCCTTGTGCGATAGAGTGATGATTATTAATAAAGGAAAAATAGTTGCCAACGAAACCCTGCAAGATTTGCAAAAACAACATAATAATAGCAGCTTAGAAGATATTTTTAGAAGTTTGACGGCGAGTTAAGGATTTTAATATTAATTTAAACCTAATTTTTATATCCCAAAAAAAACTTTAACATGTATCTTTACCACTTTGTATGGAACTAACAATTTTACGACGTGCCTATCGACAAATGATGACCGCCAAGGCTATGGCGGACATCTACGAAGAAAATAAAAGTATTTGTAAATATGTACACAGCACCTCACGAGGACACGAAGCCATACAATTGGCAACTGCCTATCATTTAAAACCCTACGATTTTGTGAGTCCTTATTACAGAGACGAAAGCATGATGCTGGGGATGGGTTTTCGTCCTTACGAAATGATGTTGCAATTGCTTGCAAAAGCCGATGACCCATTTACAGGCGGCAGAGAATATTATAATCATCCCAATTCACGACGAGTAAATTTTCCAAAAATTATTCATCAAAGTAGTGCTACGGGTATGCAAGCTATTCCTACAACGGGTGTAGCACAAGGCATTCAGTATAAAGAAAAAATGGGTTGGGAAAACCACAATGAATTTCCTGTAACGCTTTGCAGTTTTGGCGATGGCAGCATCACCGAAGGTGAAGTTAGCGAAGCATTTCAGTTTGCCGCCTTGCATCAATTGCCTATTATTTATTTGGTTCAGGATAATGAATGGGGCATAAGTGTAAGCAGCGATGAAGCCAGAACCATGAATGCGTATGAATTTATTTCAGGCTTCAAAGGTATTGAAAAATTGCAAGTAGATGGCAGCGATTTTGAAGCAAGTTATGACATTATGGAAACTGCTTTTCATTTTGTGCGAGAGCACAGAAGACCCATTTTGGTTCATGCCAAAGTGCCTTTACTTGGGCATCACACTAGCGGTGTGCGAAAAGAATGGTATAGAACTCCTGAGGATTTAGAAAAACATGAAGCACAAAATCCGATAACAAAATTGAAAGCTATTTTATTGAAAAATAATGTTAGCGAAGCAGAATTAAATGATATTGAAAACGAAGAAAAAGCGTTTATAAAACGAGAGTTTGAAAATGCGTTTTCGGCTCCAGAACCCGATGAAAAATCGGTGAGTGAATTTGTATTTGCACCAACACCTGTTTTGGAAGAAAAAGGAAATCGTTGTCCTGCAACTGGCGAAAAAGTAGTGATGGTGGATGCGGCTTTGCATGCCATTGAAGAAATTATGCATAAGCACCCCGAGTGTTTATTTTATGGTCAGGATGTGGGCAAAAGATTAGGAGGTGTTTTTAGAGAAGCTGCCACACTTGCCGATAAATTTGGCGATACCAGAGTGTTCAACACTGCCATTCAAGAAGCATATATTATTGGTTCTACAGTAGGGATGAGTGCCGTGGGCTTGAAGCCGATTGTGGAAGTTCAATTTGCCGATTATATTTATCCAGGAATAAATCAATTGGTAACTGAAATTAGTAAAAGCAGTTATTTGACTTGTGGAAAATTTCCAGTAAGTATGATATTGCGTGTGCCAACTGGCGCTTATGGCGGCGGCGGACCATATCACAGTGGAAGTATTGAAAGCATGGTGGCAAATATCAAAGGCATTAAAATAGCCTATCCAAGTAATGCTGCCGACTTAAAAGGCTTATTAAAAGCTGCTTTTTATGATCCAAATCCAGTGGTGATGCTGGAACATAAAGGATTATATTGGAGCAAAGTGCCAGGCACTGAAGAGGCTAAAATGATAGAGCCCGATGTGGATTATATCATTCCTTTTGGAAAAGGCTTGAGTGTACTTCAAGCAGATGAGCAAAAAATAGAAAGTGGCGAAAGTGTTTGTGTGATAACGTATGGCATGGGTGTGTATTGGGCAAAAAATGCAGCAGCCTATTTTGAAGATCAAGTAGAAGTAATAGATATTAGAACTTTGTATCCACTCGATGAAGAATTGATTTTTAACACCGTAAAAAAACATGGAAAATGTTTAGTGTTGACGGAAGAACAATTGCGCAATTCCTTTGCCGAAGCAATGGCTTGTCGTATTTCGCAACATTGTTTTTATCAATTGGATGCGCCTGTAAAAACGTTAGGTGCATTGGATTTACCCGCAGTGCCTATGAATATTATTTTAGAAAAAGCGATGTTGCCCAACGAGCAAAAAGTAATAGAAGCTATAGAAAACCTATTAAATGACTAGCAAATGATATTGGAGGGATTATTGATATTTATTGTGATAGCTTTTTTTAGCTTTGTGAGCAATATTCCTCCAGGATTTGTAAATATAAAAGTTATAGAAACGAGCTTGTTTCGAGGTTTTTATAATGGTGTAAAAGTGGCTTTGGGTGCAGCAACTGCTGAATTTTCCTATTGTGCATTGGCATTGATAACAGGATATTATATCAATCAAATGCCACGCGTTTCATATGGAATAGATATTGTTGTGGTGATTATTTTATTAGTATTAGCCTATTTTTATTTTACGGGTCCTTCTTATGCCGAACGAATGGATACGAGCAAAATAGTATTTAAGGATGATAAAAAGAAACATAACTATTTATTATATGGCATGCGCATCGGTTTTTTTAATCCACAAATGTTTCCATATTGGTTTGTGTTTTATAAAACCATAAATTCGGCATATAAAATTCAACATCAAAGCAGTTATTATGTTTTTGTAGTAGCTGCTATTTTGGGTGGTTTTGGGCTTTTATTTTTATATAGTTATTTTGCAGCACGGTATCGAAAACGTATTTTTTTGATCTTCAAAAAATATGATATCAATCGCTATGTGGGTTGGATGTTTTTGGGCATGGCAGCATTAAAAATTGTAGAATTGATAAGCGAATTTCCACCAAAATAATTTTATTGGGCTGCTAATGCAGTAGCCCAAACGATAATTTTATCAGCATTTTCACCAAAATTTGTTTCTTCTAAATACTTATCTATTTCTTTGTTATATTCAACCATTAGCTTGTTATAAAGAGTATTCATTTCCATTTTGTAAGTGCCTGGCGAAAATGTTTTTGCTTTGGTTTGATTGAAAAGTTTGTTGGTGTAAATGGCAGTAATGTCAAAAATATTTTGTTGGTGTGCAAGCCAATTGCTTCCTTTTTCTTGATTTTTTGCCCAGCTTTTACTTTGTTTAAAAACACCTTTAATATCAATATTTAAGTTGATTTCTTTTTCATCTTCTTCGGCAGTTAATTTATAAAAAATATGAATATCGCTAAACGAAATGTCTTTTTCATCCTCTAAAACAGGTGCATTGAAGTTTTCAATTTTTAAATTAGTTCCTCTTTCGCAAGCGATAGAATCGCCAGCAAGAATGTTGTTTTTTTGCACATTCACTTTCATTTTTATGTTCATAGGTTGAGCTTCATTTTTCCAACCATCATTGGTTTTGTAGGATTTATTAAATTCTTCAATGCTTTTATTTAATGCTCTAGTGATAAAAGACTCTAAAACTTTTTTTGGCTCTGATGAAGGTCGAATAGAATTTGAAGCATTGAATTTATAAAGCAATTGTTTGCCAGAATTTGTAATTCTATAAAAATCGCAAGCATAATTAAATTTAAACAAGCTGTTTTTTTCATTTTCATTTTCTAAAATATTGTTTAATTCTACAATGTCTATCAATATTTCATCGTCATTATTTTTAGATGTAAAGTTTTTAGAAACAAAATTTTCGAGCACATTTTCTAAGCTTTCTTTGAATTCAAATGTTTGCACTTTTTTAGATTTTTTTAATGGCATGATACCAATAATTTTTTCTTTTCGAGAATCGCTTATTGATTTTATTTTAAAATTGATTTCTTGTTTGTGTTTATTGTTTTCTTTTAAATCGATTAATTTATTTTGAGCAAAAAGGATTTGTGGAATTAAAACGATAAAAAATAATAATAGGTGTTTCATAATTTAAAATTGAAATGTAGTAAAATAATTGCTTGCAAAAGGTTAAATTTGCATCACACAAATATACAATATGAAAAAGTATTTCTTTTTAGGTTTTTTATTATTTGCATTATTAAGCACTGCTTATGTGTATTGGTATTACTACGACTTAAAAAGTGAAGGTTCAAGAATTGGAGTATTGAATAAAATTTCAAAAAAAGGAAATATTTTTAAAACCTATGAAGGTGAAATAGTACAACTTGGTTATAAGCCTTCAGCCCAAGGGGGAATTAATTCAAATACATTTTATTTTTCAGTAGAAGATCAAGGAATTGCAGATAGTTTAAATGCAGTTTTAGGAAAAAATTTAAAAGTTCATTATAATCAATACAGAAAATGTTTGCCATGGCGCGGTGAGAATTATAATGGACAAAATCAAAATAATGAAACAGGTCAATATATTGTTGATAAAATTGAAAAAGTTACTGACCAAACTCAAGCAACTGGATTTTAATTTCCAGCATAAATAGCAAATACAGCAGGAATTTTATGAAAATTTAGCGTTTCATTTTTCCACTCTTTTATTTTTTTTGTAATTATGATTTCTTCATTACTTGTCAAATTTGCAGCAATGCAAAGTTGCGTTTCTGGATGACAATTTTGCAATAAAGTAGTTTTTAATTGCTCATTTCTGTAAGGTGTTTCGATAAATAAAATCGTTTCATTATTTAGTTGACTTTGTTTTTCTAAAGCACTAATTTTTTGATTCAGTTGGGGTTGTTTGTTTGGCAAATAACCATGAAATGAAAATTGTTGACCATTAAAACCACTTGCCATCAGTGTTAGCAAAATAGAATTTGGACCCACGTGTGGTTTTATTTTTATCTTTAATTGATGCGCTAAGGCAATTAATTCTTTGCCAGGATCGGCAACGGCTGGAC
>JAGNRR010000098.1 GCA_017988595.1 Chitinophagaceae bacterium | reverse complement strand
TTCCAGCCCGCGCAGTTTTTCGACGGGGTTCGCTGCCTCACCCACCAATTCCAGAATCTGGGCATCGTTCAGCGGTTCGCGCCAGTAGGTCACCATGTTGTCGCGACTCTTGCTGTGCCCGCGCATGCCGGTGAGGTCGCGGGCGTAGCGGATGACCGCATCGGAGAGCAGCAGGTCCAGCTCCATCCGGTTTTCGGCGTTCAAGCTCGAGGGAGATTCCAGCCAATCCTTTTTCGAGATCAGCGCTTGGTTTCTTGCGAAACAAGTGTAAATCATCTTCTCGTTCAAAATTCTTAAATCTAAATCCAAGAGACAATTGAAAATTTGGAGTATTGTAAAAAATATTTGATATTTTTTTCGATGATGCTGTTTTGTCGTTTTGCCAAAAAGCTTTTGACATTCTAGCATCTAAATATATTCGTGGAGTGAAATTGTAATTTGCACCAAAGGTATATCCAAGACCAAATCTGCTTTTAAAATCATTTGCAGAATAAGCATTAGAAACAGAATTTCTTGCCGTGTAACTAGTGTTTGAATTAAGTATTGTATCGGAATAATTCAATACATAAGTTTTGCTTTTTTGCGAAATGTTCATTCTAATATTGTAGACTAAATTTAAACCACCATATAATTGAAATTTTTTAATTGAAGCATTTAATATCAAAGGCATTTCGACGCTACTAAAATTCTTGAAATTATACGTATTTACCATTGAGTCATATTGATAAGTGTGAATTGTAGAAAGAGGAACATTGTGGTTATCTTTTGTGTAATTCAATAAATTTCCATAAACATCATTTACAGAATATCCAGAATTATTTTTATGATAATAATTTACTTCTGTCAAGAATTGCAAATAATTATTTAATGGTGTTAAAGCTGAAAATCCAGCATTGAACCCTCCAAAGTTATTTTTGGAGAAAATAGAACTGTTTACTCCAACTTTAATTCCAGTATAAACCGTTGTTCGTTTATCACGCAAATTTATCAAGCCTGTAGTTAGTTTTTGATAAAAATTGCCATAAAAACTACCTTGTTTTGCTTTTGAAGAATTTATTGCAATTTCATCTTTTTTTGCAACTGTAGTTGTAGTTTCATTTTCAGATTTTAATACTTTTTCATTTGCTTGTTCTACACTAAATTCACTATTTGGGTCAATTGTTATTTTTTGAGCATTTTTTTCATCATTTTCATTCAATGCCACGTATCTTGGATTTGATACTTCTGGATTAGAATTTAATTGAGTTTTAATTTTTTCTATTCGTTCTATAACCGCAATGCCTGTTTTGAAAGTATCATACTTTTCTACTGCTTCGCCATATTCGTTTTTATTTGTTGTTTTTGTAATTTCCACTTTTGCAAAAGTGTCATTTTTGACTTTAAATTTATCAAGTTCTTTTTTGCTATTCGTTTCGTTTTTAGCAAGCAATTCATTTCCAGAAATTGTAGTATTAGCTTTATTTTTTTTCTTATTATCATTAATATTACCTGTATTTTTTTGAACATTATTCTTTTCAGCAGTAGATGTTTTAGCCACAAGTTGTTCTTTAGCTATATTTTTCTTTGAAGAATTATTTGATGCTTTGCTTAATTCTAATTGATTTTCTACTATAGGATGATTTTTAGCCACATTTTTAGATGCTGATGCAACATTTACTTTTTGAGCATCATTTCTTTCATTTTCAGTTGACTGTTGTTCAATTTTAACACTGTTATTTTTAACTATAGGGTTTATCTCGTTTTGTACATCTTTATTTTGAGTTGCAAACTTTGTTGATATAATATTGTTTTTATTTGAAACAATATTATTATTCTCTTTTCCAAAGTGTTTTAATGCATATAAACTACCTATAATTGTTCCTGAAGTTGCTAATAAAATTAGTAGCATAGAAATCAATTTTTTGTATCCCAAAAACATCGGTTTTTTAGTTTTATCTTGATCTAGCAATCGCTCCATATTTGCCCAAGCTCCTAAATTTAGGCGCTCTTCTCCATATTGGAGTTTTTCTTTAAAGAGTTTATCTATTGAATTCATATCGTTCATTAGTTTATTTAATTAGTTTTCTAAAGTGTTTAATTTTTCTTTTAATAATCTTCTGGCTTCAAAAAGATGCCATTTGGATGTTCCAATATTTATTTTTAAATGCTCACAAATTTCTTGATGCGTAAATCCTTCGATGGCAAACATGTTAAAAACAGTTCTTGTATTTGAAGGTAAATCTTGAACAAGTTTCAATAATTCTTCGTAATGTAAATTACTTGCCAAATCTTGATTGAAAGTGTCATCTTTTTCTACAAGTACAACTTTTTCTCGATAGCGCATATTTTGCCTTACAAAATCAAATATCGAATGATAGATTATTTTTCGAACCCAGCCTTCAAATGAGCCTTTAAAACCATAAGAATCAATTTTTTGAAAAACTTTCAAAAAACCATTATTCAAAATTTCTTCAGCCAAATGATATTCATTAAAGTTGGTATATCTTTTTACCATGCTCATCATTTTTGGGTAATAGAGCTTATACAATTTTTCTTGAGACGCACGCTCTCCATTCAAGCAACCGTTTATCATTGCGTGCAGTTCCCTATTTTCTTGTGTTTCAATATAGCTCAAAGCCGTTTTCAACTTGGTTTAATATTCTATTCTTATTAATAGACGGATTTAAATACAAAAAGGTTTGATATCTCAATAATTACTATAAATATATTATTTTATTTAATACAAATGAAAAAAATTCAAAAAAAAACCTCCACAAATTGTGGAGGTTTTTTTAAAAGATTAAATTAATTATTTAATTAAAATTTTATCAGTTAATTTTTGATTGTCTGCTTTGATAGTATAGAAATAAAATCCTGGAGTTAAATCCGAAACATTCATTGTTTCTCTTCTATCAACTTGTGCATTCATTGCGCCTAATTCCATTGTTCTTACTGGCTGACCAACTAAGTTTGTCAACGTAATTGTAACATTTTTTGCAGAATTTTCAAAATTCATATCAAAATTAATTACAGATGAAGTTGGATTTGGACTTGCTGTATAATGAATATTTTCAGCCAAATCGTTGATACCTACTAAACCACAAGCATCGCAAGTAATTTTCCATACGATATCATGTACTTCTGGAGCATAACCTTGAGACCAAGCTATAGTTGGGATATAATCTCCACCCCAGTTTGTAGAATCTTTATATACTACTGAATGTTGATTGTAGTCTCCTTTATAATATGGCATAAATGTGTTATCACCGTTTGGTTCGCTAGATCGGAACAAGAAATGGTTTTTTGTACTTACTTGATCTCCTGCAGTCCAAGTAAAACCCGGTTTAAATGTAAAAGATACAGCTGGTATCTCACCTGGAGTTAAAGTGAAATTATTTCCGTTAAATCCTAAATATTTTAAACCATAACCACCTGCTGCTGGGCCTACAGTATCTGTATTAGATAAAACTCTATTTACTGTATATGCTGCTGGTCCACCTGCTGCAATTTGAGCTGTATTATAGCCATATTTTGCAGGATCATAATTTAAAGCCGCAAATCGACCAGTGTCAACGCCAAAGTTTGTTGTAAAGTTACCACCTGCAAAGTAAAAAATTGGTAAGTTAGTTCCTTCACTGCTAACTAAACTCATTGTTAAAGTATCTACATCAGCTGAAACTTTATTATATGAAGCTGCAATAAAAACTGAATCTACTTTAAATGAAAAAGGCGCTCCTGTCCAAAAATCTAAATCGCCTGCAGATGCAAAATCTTGATATAATTTAGCATAAGGATCAAAAGTTGCTCCTACAGATCTATATTGAATTCCGTATGCATTATCTGGTGCATCAAATCTCATGTTAGAATCTGGAAACATAAAGAATACGAATGTAGAAGGAGTGTTGCCTGTTTTTGCTTCTAAGTAAGCAGCATAATCATAATATTGAGTACCACCTCTAGTTTTTGTATGACTGTTTTTAAATCGAGCTTTATCAACATCATTACCAATCGACATTTTTCCTTGTTGTTGCGGAGCAGTTGCAATTGAATTTTTGTACTGTCCAAATGATGCTGCACTTACAAGTGCCATCATTGATAAAAGTAAAATCTTTTTCATTTTTTATATTTTTAATTGTTTGATGTAAATATAGAATATTTTTTAATTCCAACAAAAAAATTTTTTTACACTTTAACATTTGTATTTTCGCAGTTATTTATTTTTTTTTATGAATTTTGAAAACACCGAAATCGCTTTTTCTTACAAATCCAAAAAAGAACTTTTAAAAGCATTTTGGCTTTTTAAATTAATTGGAAATGCTACGTTGACTAAAATTGGCACTAGCATTACTCCATTTTTAATACACTATGTTCCTTTTTCAAAAGCAATAATTAAAAACACAATTTTCAAACAATTTTGCGGAGGCGAATCGTTGCAAGAGGCTGATATTACAGCATTAAACCTTAAAAAATTTAATATCGATACCATCATGGATTATAGCCTTGAAGGAAAAAGTAATGAAGCTGAATATGATAAAACAACTCAAGAATTTATAAACACAATTTTGTTTGCAAAAACTAAAAATTATATCCCTTTTATTAGTATTAAAATTACTGCTTTTGCTGCTTTAGAATTATTAGAAAAATGGCATTTGAATATTCCATTAAATGAAAATGAACTTTTATCAAAAGAAAGAATTTTAACACGTATTGAAAAAATTTGCCAATGTGCATTTGAAAATAATACCAAAATATTAATCGATGCCGAAGAAAGTTGGATCCAACATCCCATAGATGAAATCGCTTTTGACATGATGAAAAAATTCAATACTCAAAATGCAATTGTGTTTAACACCTATCAACTTTATCGATGGGAAATGTTGGAAAATCTTAAAAAAGCACATCAACATGCTATTGAAAATAATTATTTTCTTGGAGCAAAGTTGGTTCGAGGTGCATATATGGAAAAAGAACGTGCTCGAGCAATTGAAAAAAATTATACTTCACCCATTCAAGAAACAAAAGAAAAAACAGATATTGATTATAATTTAGCCGTTGAATTTTGTTTAGAAAATATAAATAAAATAGCACTTTTTATTGGAACACATAATGAAGAAAGTTGCAAATTTGCTATTGAAAAAATGAATGAAAAGAATATTGATAAAACAAACGATATTTTCTTCTCCCAACTTTTTGGAATGAGTGATAATATATCTTTTAATCTTGCCAATGCCGGCTATCATGTTTCAAAATATTTACCTTATGGTCCTGTAAAAGATGTTATTCCATATTTAATGCGTCGTGCAAAAGAAAATACATCTGTAGCAGGACAAACCACTCGAGAATTAAATTTGATAAATAAAGAAATTGAACGAAGAAAAAAATAAAAAAATCCAAGAACAAGATTGTATTGCAGCAATAGCAACTCCAAACGGAAAATCAGCAATTGCTGTTATTCGTATTAGCGGAAAAAATGCTATTGCTATTGTAGATGAAATTTTTGTTGGAAAAATTTTAAAAAACGAAAAAAGTCACACACTCCATTTTGGAAAAATTATTGATGAAAATAAAATTATCGACGAAGTATTAGTTTCGATTTTTAAAAATCCACATTCTTATACTGGCGAAGAAAGTGTCGAAATTTCATGTCATGGTTCCACATTTGTTGTAAAAGAAATATTGAATTTATTATTGAAAAAAAATATTCGATTGGCAACAGCAGGTGAGTTTACTCAACGTGCTTTTATGAATGGAAAATTAGATTTAAGCCAAGCCGAATCAGTAGCAGATTTAATCGATGCTGAAAACAAAGGACAACACCAATTGGCGATAAAACAAATGCGAGGAGGCTATTCCTCATTAATAGAAAATTTGCGCCAAGAACTTATAGATTTTACTGCTTTGTTGGAATTAGAATTAGATTTTTCGGAAGAAGATGTAGAGTTTGCTGACCGTGAAAAATTTCTCACTTTAATTCAAAAAATAAAAAAAGTAATTGCAGAACTAATACAATCTTTTCGATACGGAAATGTGCTTAAAAATGGCGTTCCCGTGGCACTTGTTGGCGAACCTAATGTGGGAAAATCAACCTTACTAAATGCATTGCTTAATGAAGAAAAAGCAATTGTGAGCGAAATTGCAGGAACCACAAGAGATTTTATTGAAGATGAAATTCAAATTGAAGGTATTTCATTTCGATTTATAGATACCGCTGGTCTTCGAAAAACTGATGACATTTTAGAATCAAAAGGCATTGAACGTTCTTTTCAAAAATTAAAAGATGCTGAAATAGTGCTTTATTTAGCCGATATCAATAAAGATTATAAAGAAATTGCTGCGATGGTAAATGAAATGACTTTTTCTGCTGCGCAAAAAGTTATTGTGGTTTTAAACAAATCGGATAAAATGAATAATTGCGATGCCTATGATATTGAAGAAGCCATTTCAACTTTAACTTCTTTTAAAACAATTGAAATTGCAGCAACTACAAAAAGAAATTTAGAGAAATTAAAAAACCTTTTAGTAGAAACAATTGAACAACAAAAAATAAATACAGATATACAAGTTTCCAATATTCGACATTTGGATGCTTTACAAAATGCGTTTATAAATTTAGAAAAAGTAGAAGAAGGATTGCACCATAAAATTAGTGGTGAATTTATTTCAATTGATGCTAGAATGGCATTAGAAAATTTGGGCAGCATCACTGGAAAAATCACCAATGAAGATGTATTGAGTTCAGTTTTTTCAAGATTCTGTATCGGAAAGTAATTTTCTACGAACTACAACTTAGCATCGAACATCCTACTTTATTTTTTGCCCAATCGGGTCTTTTGGCAAACCATTTTTCGCTTTCTGGTTGCGCATCGTATGGATGTTTTAATAGTTTATAC